>JAGBQR010000003.1 GCA_017632775.1 Oscillospiraceae bacterium
CCGTAGCGGATCTCATCCGGCAGCATCGGGTCTGCCGTGTCCTTCATATGGAAGGTGCAGATCCGGTCGTGATAATCCTCATAGAAGGTGCAGAGATCCTCGCCCATGATCGACACCTGCGCCGTATCCAGGCAGTAGTGCACATACTTCGGGTCGGTCGTTTCGATGATGCGGCGGTGGTTCGGCTTGTTCATGATGCAGAAGAACTCGTTGTGGATGCCGAGGTGCACGCCGTGGTCCTCGGCCACGCGGCCCATCTCGTTCAGGCAGTCGATCGTGTTGAGGATGCCGTCCTCATCCAGGGGACCTCCGTCGCAGAAGTCCGCGCCGGGGCAGAGATTCAGGTGTTTCCCTCCGACCGCGGCGATGGTCTGGACCACTCTCTTGATATCCTCCACGCAGCCGGGGATGTTGGCCTTGATGTGGCCGGGGCCCATGCCCGCGAAAGAACCGCTGATCTCGAGGCCCTTGGAATTGACATAGGCCTTGAAGTTCTCCAGACTTCCGAACAGGCCGGTATACATGAAGGCCCAGGGCCAGATCTCGATGCCTTCGAACCCGCAGCCGACCGTATAGTTCAGGATCTGATCCCAGCTCTGGTAATAGGCGCCGTTGGTCTTGTCTTCATAGTAGAAGTCACGGAAATTCGGGATCTCTTTATAGGGAATGGTCTTCCAGTGGTTCATGAACGAATAGCGGATATTCTTTTCCATTCTTATACCTCCTCGAGCGCATTCAGCGCATACCGGGCCCGAAGGATCCCTCTGCTCACCTGCTTGGACTGACGGTTGCTCACCGTTGCCCAGCCGTCAAAGCCCGCTTCTTTCAGTGCCGCAAAAACGCCTTTGAGGTCGATGCCGCCCTGTCCGAGGTCCCGGAAGATCTGTGTGGCGCCTGTCACCGGGAACAAGGGGTTCGGCTGCTTCCAGCACTCGGCTTTGTCTTCAAAGCAGGTATCGGTAAGGGACACACAGCCGATGCGGCTGCCTGCCCGGCGGATAAACTCGACAGGATCGGATCCGGCGATCTTCACATGCGCCAGGTCCACACAGTAGCCGATACGCTCATCGACCTTCGCCATGAAGTCATGCATCTTGTCGCCCCGGAGGATCCCCCAGAACTCGTTGCGGATGCATATTTTGATGTTTCCCGCCTTATCTGCCAGTTCCGAGTAGGCGGCGGCCAGCTTATCCAGCACTTCCTCTTCCTTCTCCAGCAGTCCGCCCATCGAGCTGACCTCCGGACTGGCGGAGATGATCACATACTCGCATCCCAGTTCTTCCGCATAAGCCAGAAGCTTTTCCGCTGTGTTTTTCATTCCGCCCACGAAGCCGTCTGCCGAGGCAACACTTGCCGAGCCGAAGGGCCCTCCCACGGAAGGCGTGAAGAACAGACCGGCGACTTTGCTGATCCCTGCTTCCTTCAGCTGCTTTGCAAACGGTTCCGCTCCGCCGTAACGAGCTTCCAGCTGGGCTTTGGAGAACGGGTCCCAGGAGCGGACCTTCGGCATGGCGCTGAAGGGCATCTCAATGGCATCAAACCCGCCGGCTCCGACCAGTTTGAACAGTTCATCCCAGTAAAACTTCAGCGCGGTGCGGTTCAGATTGGGTTCCTGATACGACCTGTTGACGGTATCAAGACTGAACGCAATTTTCATGTTTTCTATTCCTTTCTGTTTATTCTCAGCAATAGATCTTGCCAAGGACATTCCGTACGTAATACCCCGTATAAGCCATGGATGCGAGCAGATCCGGGGTCCCGTCCGTTTCAACCGTGGCCCAGCCCTTGAATCCATGCTTCTTCATGAGTGTAAACAGCCCCTCGAAATCGAGAACGCCGAAACCGAGCTCCCAGAACCAGCGGTGTCCGTCATCCTGGATCTCCGGGAAAGGAGCATAGCGGATCTCGTCCGGAAGTTTCGGGTCCGCCGTGTCCTTCAGATGGAACGTGACGATGCGCTCATGATAATCATCATAGAATTTGCAGAGATCCTCGCCGATGATGGAGACCTGCGCCGTATCGAGGCAGTAATGGACATATCTCGGGTCGGTCGCTTCGATGATCCGCTTATGGTTCGGCTTGTTCATGATGCAGAAGAACTCGTTATGAACGCCGAGTTTCACCCCGTTGTCCTCACATACTCTTCCCATCTCATTGAGGCACTCGATCGTGTTCAGGATCCCTTCCTCGTCCAGGCCGCCATCCGCATAATTCTCTCCGGGGCAGACATTCAGATGCTTTCCGCCCAGCAGGACCACGTTTTCGACCGCCGCCTTCGTCTGTTCCACATTGCGGGGAATGTTTTCCTTAAAACGGCCGCCGTTCATGCCGTGGAACATGCCGCTGATCTCCACGCCTCTCTCCTCTGCGAAGGCCCGGAATTCTCTCAGATCCGGGAAGAGGGTCCTGATCGCAAACAGATCCCAGGGAGCGACCTCCATCCCCTCATAGCCGCAGCCGGCATGGTATTTGAAGATCTGGTCCCAGCTCTGGTAATAGGCGTAGTTCGTTTTGTCTTCGTAATAAAAGTCACGGAAATTCGGGATCTCCCTGTAGGGGATATCCTTCCAGTGGCTCATATACGAATATCTGATGTTCTTCTCCATCCTTATCCCTCAACCGCGTTCAGCGCGTATCTCGCGCGGAGGATACCGCGGCTGACCTGACGGGTCTGGCGGTTATCGACTGTAGCCCAGCCGTCGAAACCGACTTCCTTGAGTGCCGCAAAGACAGCGCACAAGTCCACACTTCCCTGGCCGAGGTCTTTGAAGACCTGCGTCGCACCGGTACGCGGGAAAGCAGGCGCGGGGCCTTTCCATACCTCATCCTTGTCTTCAAAGCAGGTGTCCGTGAGGATCACCACACCGACGCGGTCACCCGCCTTGCGGATGAATTCCGCAGGATCTTCTCCCGCTATCTTTATATGGGCAAGATCCACGCAGTAACCGACCCGCTTATCCACTTTGGCCATAAAGTCGTGCATCCCGGCTCCGCGGAGGATCCCCCAGAACTCATTGCGCACACAGAGTTTGATGTCACCCGCTTCGTCCGCCAGTTCACCCAGCGCAGCGGCCAGCGCATCCAGCAGTTCCGCCTTCTTGTCCAGCAGGGCGCCCATCGTGCAGTATTCCGGGCTGGCGGATACCGTGACATAGTCGCAGCCGAGTTCTCCGGCCAGACCGAGCATGCCCTTTACGCTCCGTTTGAAGCCTTCGACATACTGCTCGACGGATCCGGCGGCCCTGGGAGAGGCAAAAATCCCCGCAATCTTATCGATTTTCGCGTCAGCAAGCACTTTTTTAAAGCCTTCCACCCCGCCGAACTTCACATCCATGACGACCTTGGAAAACGGGAAGCAGCATCTCGCGCCCATGAATCCCGGATCATAGGGAAGCTCCACAGCATGGAAACCGCCCGCGCCGACAAGCTGGAAGAGTTCTTCCCAGTAATACTTGGACTCCACACGGTTCCGGTTCGGTTCCTGATATCTGGTATTGACTGTTTCAAGACTGAAAGCTGTTTTCATATTTGTATCCTTTCTTCTCTTTCGATATGATGTGAGACCCTGTGAGTCCGCTTTACCGGTAGATCTTGTCGAGCACAGTATGGATATAGTAGCTGGAATGCGCCATGGAAGCGAGCAGATCCGGGGATCCGTCGGTCTCTACCGTCGCCCATCCTTTGAAGCCATGCTTCTTCATGAGTTTGAAGAGGCCCGGGAAGTCCAGAACGCCGAGGCCCGGCTCCCAGAACCAGCGCCAGCCGTCATCCTGGATCTCCGGATTGCTTGCGGCATAACGGACTTCGTCCGGCATCTTCGGGGACGCGGTGTCCTTCAGATGGAAGGTGACGATCCGGTCATGGTAGTCATCATAGAAGGTGCAGAGATCTTCGCCGATGATGGAGACCTGCGCCGTATCCAGGCAGTAATGGACATACTTCGGATCGGTGGCTTCAATGATCCTCTTGTGGTTATCCTTGTTCATGATGCAGAAGAACTCGTTATGGATGCCCATCAGCACCCCGTGGTCTTCCGCATAGCGGCCCATCTCGTTCAGGCAGTCAATGGTGTTGCGGATGCCGTCCTCCGTAAGCGGTCCGCCGCCTTCCCCGTAGTTCACGCCCGGGCAGATGTTGAGATGTCTCCCGCCGACAGCCGCAACAAGGTCGACCGTCTTTTTCACGCTCTCCACGCAGGCCGGAATGTTCTCCTTGATATGGCCGGGGCCCATGCCGCAGAACGATCCGCTGATCCCGAGGCCTTTGGAATTGACGTAATCCTTGAAATCCTTCAGGCTGCCGAAGGTCTCGATATACGGAGCAGCCATAGGCCAGATCTCGATGCCCTCAAAGCCGCAGCCGAGCGTATAGTTGAGGATCTGTTCCCAGCTCTGATAATAGGCATAATTGGTCTTGTCCTCATAATAGAAATCCCGGAAATTCGGGATCTCCTTATACGGAAGGGTTTTCCAGTGGTTCATAAAGGAATACTTGATATTTTTCTCAGCCATTGCTATTACCTCTCCTATTTGTATTAATTTCCGGGATAAGCCCGCCTATCCCGGAATGTGGATACCTTTTCGCGGAGATCCGCCGGCAGATCCCGGCGGATCTCCGATCTTTCCGATCAGTCTTCGAAGTATACCGCTCCGCCGATCTCCTGTGATTTGTAGATCGCATCCAGGATGCGGGTGACGACGTATGCCTGTTCCGGTTTTACGATCAGCTCCGCCGTTCCTTCGATCGCCGCCAGGAAATTCGCCAGCTCCTTGTCATTTGCATTGGGACCGCGGAAATTCGGTGCATAATCATTGGGCACATCGATCTCCGTGATGGCAGGCCGGTCGGCAATGATGCTGTTGAGCATCAGCCGCTCGGTACGGATGCTCTTGAACGTGGGATCGAGTTCCATGGAGATCCCCGCCTTCGTTCCGCAGATCGTGCAGCAGTCGTTCTTCGCATAGATCATGTTGAGTGCCCAGCTTGACTCCAGAATGACCGTGGCGCCGTTTTTCATCTTGATGAGGGCAAATCCGGCATCATCCACTTCGAATGCATCCGGATCCCATGAGCCCATCATGTTTCCCTGCTCTCCCGGCCTGGAAAGCTTCGCAAGCTTATCGTAGGTGGATCCGAGCACATACTCCGGCTCATAGTTGTTCATCATCCAGAGCGTCATATCCAGAGCATGGCAGCCGTTATCGATCAGTGTCCCGCCGCCCTGCTCATATTTATCAAGGAATACGCCGTGCGCCGGCAGCATGCGGCGGCGGATCGCATTCGCCTTGGCAAAATAGATCTCGCCGAGCGCGCCGGTATCGATGATGGCTTTCATTTTTTCGGACATAACGCGCCGGCGGTACTGGAACCCGATCGTAAGGATCTTTCCGTTCCGGTCCCGTGCCTCGAGCATTCTCTTCGCCTCTTCGGCATTGATCGCCTTCGGCTTCTCGCAGAGAACGTTCTTTCCCGCATCCAGCGCATCGACCGAGATCACACTGTGCATGCGGTTGGGCGTGCAGACATGCACATTGTCGATGCTCTCATCCTTCAGCAGTTCCCGGTAGTCTTCATAGACTTTTGCATCCGGGGTCCCGTATTTTTTCGCGGCTGCTTCGGCACGCTCCACGATGATATCGCAGAATGCGACCATTTCCGTCTGCGGATTCAGCGCCAGGGCAGGCATGTGCTTGCTGTTGGCAATACCGCCGCAGCCGATGATCGCCACTCTATATTTTTTCATATCTGACTCCTCTGACCGGCTCAGGTCTCCAGTTCCATCTCATGGGCAGGAGGCATCTGCAGTTCATTTTTCTGGATCTGTCCCGCAATTCCCTCACGCATGTAATAGGCACGGACGACCGTTGTCGCAGCGACCTGATGCTTGCCGGGAGCAAGTCCGCCCGGTTTGTCCACGATCAGCGTGGCGTGAACGCCCTTGTTCCAGTAATGGAGGGTCACATCACACATGTCTTCAAACTTGAAGACTTCACCGTCCACCTCGACACGCATCTTGTCCGGTCCGAAGATCTCGCCGTCAACGGAGACATGCGCGCTCTCAAACAGAGCCAGGGGAACGCCGCGGTAGTAGAAGTTGCGGACATTGACACAGAATCCGTCGCAGTTCCCTTCTGCATCGTAGTGGTTTTTGAAGCCCTCCGGGCAAAGATTGTCGGAAGCGGAGCCGAATCCGCCCGTCATCGGCGCGGGTCTGGCATCCGGCCAATCCGGATAGTTTCCGTCCGGATAGGTCCCCAGATACTTATCCAGCATTTTTTCATAACGGCGGAAGGGTTCGAACGTATCGCCGTTGATCGGGGCTCCTTCGTACTCTGCCGAGATATAGCCTCTGTAGCCGCCTTCCTTGAGCGCTGCGAGGATGCCGGGGTAATCCAGCGTGGTCTCTTCGCAGTTTTCATCCATCTCATAGAATTTGCCGTGGCAGTGGAAGATATACGGCATGTGCTCGAGAAGCACTTTCGGATCGAAGTATTCCACACGGCGGACCATCGCGAGGAAGGAGCGGGTCGCGTCGTCTTCCGCTTTTTCAAGCGCCTCGTTGCAGATCGCACGGAATTCCTCGTTTGAAACCTTTGTATAGGTCTCGGCGATCGAATCCACGAAGTCCGGATCGACTCCGTTGTTCTTCGCATTGTTGAGCTGCCGGTTTCCGATCTTCAGGGAGAACATGGACATATCCGGCACGATGCCGATGGCCGGGCTGCCGGTTTCGCGGATGACATCGATGATCCCCTGGACGTTCGGAAGGATGAAGGAAGAGGATCCGTTGTGGATCTCCAGGCCCATCTTGATGCCGAGGTCTTCCAGGATCGGCGCAGACTGACGGAACACCTCCGGGCTCACCGTGCCGCCGATACGCATGATCGGGCAGTTGATCGAGCGGGAGAACAGGGCGTGACGGCGAATGATGTCCACAGACTCACGCGTGGTGAGGCGACGGTGGTTATACATGGTCATATCCACGAAGAAATCGTGGCAGACGGTCTGCATACCGTAATCGAACATCAGCTGTTTCCAGGAATCGATATCCTCCTGAAGCGCCTCCGGGCAATAGCGGAAATAGAGCTGTCCGAGGAGCTCCACACCCTGGCAGCCCATTTTTACCGCGGCCTTGATGCAGTCCTCCCAGGTCAGCATCCCCATCTCGACCTGGCGGTGCCAGCTGTAGATGGTAACGCTGCGTTTGATATTATGCTGTGCCATTCTTGTTCCTCCTTTAATTCATTTCTGATCATTTTCCATACTTACAGATAATATCATTATCGGCGATTCGCACGGCTTTGTCAACGTTCTCTTCAACTATTTATTAATTGCTTAAAAAAAGCACCCGCAATTTGTCTAATTTGCCGACAGTCATGCTTCACATCCGATCCTGCCAAACCCCGGATCTGTTTTTGGGCATGAAAAACGCCGGGGACAGAGCGGGCAAAAACCCGTATCTGTCCCCGGCGGGATCACCGATCCGCTCAGGACGGATCAGAGCTGTTTCTGAGCATTGACCTTGACGCCCGGTCCCATGGTGGAAGCCGTGACGCAGGTGCGGATATACTGTCCCTTCGCCGTGGCAGGCTTGGCCTTGATGATGGCTCCGATGAGGGCCGTGTAGTTCTCAAAGAGCTTTTCGGCGCCGAAGCTGACCTTGCCGATGGGGCAATGGATGATGTTGGTCTTATCGAGACGGTACTCGACTTTACCGGCTTTGGCTTCGCTGATCGCCTGAACGACGTTGGCATTGACCGTGCCGGCCTTCGGGGAGGGCATAAGGCCCTTCGGTCCGAGGATCTTACCGAGACGGCCGATCACGCCCATCATCTTGGGATGTGCGATCACGGTATCGAATTCGAACCAGTTCTCTTTCTGGATCTTTTCCACCAGCTCCTGGCCGCCGGCATAATCCGCACCGGCAGCAAGCGCCTCGTCAACGAGCTCGGGCATGCAGAAGCAGAGAACGCGGACACTCTTGCCTGTTCCGTTCGGAAGCACGATGGCTCCGCGGACCTGCTGGTCGGCGTGACGTCCGTCGACGCCAAGCTTCACATGGAGTTCAACGGTCTCGTCGAACTTGGCTTTGCTTGCGTTGCAGACGATCTGAAGAGCGTCCATGGGATCATAAACCGTCTGTTTATCAAAGAGCTTCAGGCTCTCTTTATAATTCTTTCCTCTAAACATGTTTCGTACCCTCCTCAGTCTCCAACGACGACGCCCATCGAGCGGCAGGTACCGGCGATCATGCTCATGGCGGCTTCGATATCCGTGCAGTTCAGATCGGGCATCTTCTGCTCAGCGATCTTACGGAGATCTTCCTTGCTGATCGTGGCAACCTTATCTCTCTGGGGGACACCGGATGCAGTCTCGATCCCGCAGGCTTTCTTGATGAGAAGAGCGGCGGGGGGCGTCTTGCAGACGAACGTGAAGCTGCGGTCGGAATAAACCGTGATGACGACCGGGATCATAAGACCCATATCGCCTTTTGTGCGCTCATTGAAATCTTTGGTAAACTGTCCGATATTCACACCGTACTGACCAAGCGCAGGGCCGACGGGGGGAGCCGGAGTCGCTTTTCCGGCAGGGACCTGGAATCTGACGTATCCTACAACTTTCTGTGCCACAGTAAAGCACCTCTTTCTTTCTTATTCTTTGATGATCTCGACCTGATCGAGCTCCAGATCCACCGGAGTCTCTCTTCCGAACATCGAAACGACGACCCGGACATAGTTCTCCTCTGCAGAGATTTCTTCGACTGTGCCGATAAATCCCGTGAGCGGTCCGTCGTTCACTTTTACGCTGTCGCCCACTTCATAGCCGACAACGATCTCTCTGTGTTCCACACCGAGGTCGAGGATCTCCTGCTCCGTCAGCGGGACGGCCTTTCCGTCCGATCCGACAAAGCCGGTTGCCCCGCGGACATTCCGGACCAGGTGCCAGCTCTCATCCGTCAGGATCATTTTCACGAGAACATATCCGGGAAAGACTTTTCTTTCGACTGTCTTTTCCCCCTCATCGGTATATTCCGTGACTTTTTCCATAGGGATGTTGACTTCCCGGATCAGGTCCGTCATCCTGCGGTTTTCCGCCGCTTTCATAACAGCGGCGGCCACTGCGTTTTCATACCCGGAATAGGTATGAACCACATACCATTTCGCTTCTTCGGCCATTTTCGATTAACCTGCCAGGGTAAGAAGGGATCTTACCAGGAACTGGGCCAGTTGATCGAAGCCCCAGATCACGATCGCGGAAGCAATCATAACGGCAAGGGAAACCCCGGTGTTCTTGACGAGCTGCTTCCCGGTAGGCCATACGACCTTCTTGAGTTCGCTCTTCATCTCGCGGAACCATTTGCCTATTCTCTTGAACAGGCCGGGCTTCTTGTCGTCCTTCTTCACGGCAGTGACGGCCTTGGCGGGGGCAGTGCTTGCCTTTTTCTCTTCAGCCATTTCCACTCATCCTTTCAGAAGTCACTTTGTTTCCACATGCTTGGTATGCTTTCTGCAGAAGGGGCAATACTTGCTACGCTCCAGACGGTCAGAAGTGTTCTTCTTGTTCTTGACCGTGTTGTAGTTCCTCTGCTTGCATTCGTCGCAACGGAGTGTGATTTTAACTCTTGCGCCTGCAGCCATATTTCGGCACCTCCTATTAATATTTACCCGTAAAAGCGGGCATGCCTCCCTGTATGGATCAGTCGGGGTCCTCTGCGAAAAAGCGCGCAAAAAGAAACCTCTCTGTCGACAGGTAAAACATAATATAGCACAGCGAAAAGCCGCGGTCAACTGTTTTTTCATGTTTTTTCCGATCGTTTTCCGCTTCTTTCCTTGCGCAGTTCTTTTTTCGGTGATATAGTCATTAGCAAATCGTTTTTTGTCTGGCATGCCCTGCAGACAGAAGGAGTTTTATGGATTATCAGGAGGCTCTCGCCTATATCGGAGGTTCAAACTGGTTCGGTGCGGAACCGGGTCTGGATCGCATCCGCCGGCTGCTGGAAACGCTGGGTCGTCCGCAGGACCGGCTGAAAGCCGTTCATATCGCCGGTACCAACGGAAAAGGGAGCTGCGCGGCCATGCTGTCCAGCGTGCTGAAGGCTGCCGGCTATAAGACCGGATTATTTACATCGCCCTATATCCAGCGCTTCAATGAACGCATGCAGATCAACTCCCGCCCGATCGGTGACGATGATCTGGCGGAGATCGTATCGATCGTAAGACCCGCTGCCGAAGCGATGGAAGAGCACCCCACCCAGTTCGAGATGATCACTGCCTGCGCCATGCTCTGGTTTGCCCGGGAGAAATGCGACATTGCCGTGCTTGAGGTGGGTCTCGGAGGCCGCTTCGACGCGACCAACGTCATATCCGCACCCGAAGCCGCTGTGATCATGAACATCGGTCTCGATCATACCGGTATCCTGGGCGATACCGTGGAGCAGATCGCTTTTGAGAAAGCCGGGATCATAAAGCCCGGCTGCGACTGTGTGCTCTATCAGCTGCCGGAGAATGCGGCTGATGTGATCCGGAAACTCTGCAAAGAGCGGAATGCCTCCCTTACGGAGGCGGACTTTTCTGCTCTGAAAGAGGAGTTCAGCAGCATCGACGGGCAGGTCTTCTCCTACAAAGGAAACACCTATGCGCTGCCCCTGCTCGGGAGAAATCAGCTGCACAATGCCGCTGTCGTTCTGGAGACAGTGGACATCCTTCGGAACAGAGGCTGGAAACTGGATCGGGAAAGTGTGGAACACGGGCTGTATTCCGTATCCTGGCCTGCCCGTTTTGAGATCGTCTCGGAGGACCCCTTCTTCGTCATTGACGGCGGACACAATCCGCAGTGTGCCGGGACGGTTACGGAAAATCTGCTTCAATACTTCCCGGGATATCGCCGTGTGATCCTGGCCGGTGTGATGCGCGACAAGAACTATCCGGAGATCTGCCGTATTCTGGATCCTGCGGCCGATGAATACATCTGTGTGTCTCCGCCCGGAAGTCCCCGGGCTCTTCCCGCGGAAGAACTGGCCGCCCGGCTGCGGGAAACCGGCAAGAAGGTAACTGTCTGCGACAGTGTCCGCGAAGCTGTCGAGGCCGCGATCGATGCCGCGGGAGCAGACGGGATGGTCTGTGCTGTCGGTTCCCTTTACCTTGCAGGCGCGGTCCGGACCTGTTTTGATCTTCATTGAAGGAGGGCATCTATGCGTATCATGGCTATCGATTACGGAGACGCCCGCATCGGACTGGCGCTCTCCGATCCCACCGGTACCCTCTGCGGGAGCGCCTGGACTCTGGCGGAATGGGATCAGGAACGGGCTGCGGAGCAGGTCTGCGCTGCCGCATCGGAACATGGGGCGGAGCGCCTTGTTCTGGGTCTTCCGAAAAACATGGACGGCTCGGAAGGTCCGCGTGCGGAAAAGAGCCGTGCTTTCCGGGCTCTCCTTGAGGAAAAGAGCGGACTGGAAGTCGTGCTGTGGGACGAGCGGCTCACCACCGTGCAGGCGCACGCCATTCTTCACGCTGTCGGAAAGAAAGAAAAAAAGCACAGACAGAACGTTGATGCGGTAGCAGCCAGTCTCATCCTGGAATCGTATCTCGGATCCCTGAAATAACACGGTTTTGATATTGATATAAAGATATGAAAAGAACACACAGGACGAATGGCCTGTGTGTTCTTTTTTCTGCGTCCCGGCGATCCGCCCCGTGGTCAGCGGAGAAGGGCAAGCTCCGGAAGGTTTTCCATATCCTCGTAAAAAGCTTCGGAGAACTCCTCCTGTTCCGAGGAAAACGCCACGATCACGAACCTGCCCGAGAGGTTTGTGCGGAAGCAGAGTCTCCCTCCCGGTTCGAGCTCCGCGCGAAAGGCATGGAGTTTTCCATCCGCATCTATGAAAACGGCATAAATCGGCTTGCCTGCCTCCCTGATTTCCTCCGGGCAGTCCATACGGACAGTGACCTCGGAATCTCTCATAGATAACAGCCCGTTCTCCCCCGGCAGGCGGAGAATATACGTCCCGTTTTCTCCTTTTTCCACCTTTACCGCAGCATAGCTGCTGTTCCATGAACCGTTGTTCCCGTTCCCGGAGCCGTTGTTCTCATTTCCGGAGCCGTTGTTCCCGTTCCCGGAACCGTTGTTCTCATTTCCGGAGCCGCTGTTCTCGTTTCCGGAGCCGCTGTTCTCGTTTCCGGAGCCGCTGTTCTCATCCCCGGAGCCGTTGTTCTCGTTCCCGGAGCCGTTGTTCTCGTTTCCGGAGCCGTTGTTCTCGTTTCCGGAACCGTTGTTCTCATTTCCGGAGCCGGAATTCG
>JAGBQR010000033.1 GCA_017632775.1 Oscillospiraceae bacterium
ATTCCCTTCCGCCGGAGCTTCCGGTGTATTGGTATCGAAATAATGGAGCTCATCCTTGTAGAAGCTGTCGTTGCACTTCATATAGTCCACACGGCCGGCTAATTTCTCGATCAGGGCCGCCGCATCCGCACCGGCGATATAGAGCTGGTTCAGATCCGGGCTGAAACCGACCTTTTCATCCACGAGGGCCATGAATTTCTCGACCTCGCAGCCGCGCATATAGCCGAAGAAGCAGTTGCGCACGAAGGTCTTTATCCCGAAGCCTTCCGCATAGTCCGCGACTTCGTTGACCGCTTTCGCCGCACCTTCGAAATACCAGGCGATGCGCTCTTCCTCGCTCATCTTGCCGTAGACACGGCGCATCGTGGCGATTTTCGGAGAGGGATCGATGATGACGGCCTTGCCGCCCGCTTCTGCGAGAACATCCACGGTCTCCTTGCCGAGTTCCACGATTTTCTCAAAAATGTGCTGCGGTTCGGTATTGTATTCGAACATGGTGGAAAGTACGTTATCCGCATTGATATAAATGCTGGAAATGCCGCCGGGGATCTTACTGTTCTCGAGGAAATCCTCATAGTTCTTCACATTGCCGAACTTGGTGCGGATAGCCACTGCGCAGAGCGGCGCGCCGCTCCGGCCCGCGTTGAAGGTCCATGCGGAAAACGGGATCTCAACCGAATCATATCCGCAGGCTCCGGTCATTTCCGCTACTTCATCCCAGAACCACTTCTGGCCGGTGCCGCTGACGGTATCAAAGCAAAAGGAACGTTTCATTTATAATATCCTCCTCAAATCATTCTTCGTTCATGATCGGTTCCAGGACCGTATCAAGGTAGTTCTTCGCGAGAAGCATGGTGGCCAGCGTGTCCGGCGTACCATCCGCTTCGACGGTGACCCAGCCGGTGTGGCCGTACTTTTTCATGAGCCGGAACAGGCTCGGAAAATCGACATAGCCGCCGCCCAGTTCATAGAACCAGCGCTTGCCGTGCTCGTCGTATTCCGCTCCGGGTCCGAAACGCTCCTCATCGGGAGCCGCCATCTTGTTGGTATCCTTCAGGTGGAAATATTTGATGCGCTCATGCCATTTATCATAGAACTTCACGATATCCACGCCCATGATGGAAAGCTGCGCCGTATCCAGGCAATACTTGACATATTTCGGATCCGTCAGTTCGATGAATTTCTCATGGTCATAAAGATTGACCGCGCACCAGAACTCGTTATGGATGGAGACATCCAGCCCTTTGTCGGCCGCTCTGCGGCCCACTTCGTTCATGCAGTCCGCCGCGTTCTGCAGTCCTTCCGCGTCCAGCGGTCCGGTCCCGTAGTACTGGTTTTCCGGCATGACGACCAGATTGTTCGCCCCCAGGGCGGCAAGTCCGTCGATCACCTTCTGCTGGGATTTGTAGATGTTCTCATGCTGGCGCTTGTCTGCAGCTCCCAGGTTGATGCAGAAACAGCCTGTGACTTTTTCGATCCCTCTCTCGTTGAGGAACTCCGTAAAGTTCTCCAGTTTTCCGAACTTGGCCTGCAGAGCCGGGATGTCGAACCAGAACAGTTCGATCCCCTGAAAACCCGCCGCGGCGATATAGCGGTACTTCTTGTCAAGGTCAAGATAGTAGTAATCGCGGGTAAAATCCCTGTCATACCACTCGTCAAAATTATTGACCTTGATGAAGCGCGCGCTGCCGCCTGACATATAGGAATACTTCAGTTTGCTCACCTGTTTCCCTCCTTCTTTTTCCGGTTTATCCGGTTATATATGCGGTCAGCATAGTATTACACGATTAATTATCGTCGAATCCACGTATTTTGTCAACTATTATTTAATACGTTTTTAAAACGATTTAATAATTTTGCAGCCGTGCCCTTTCCTCCCTGAGCACGGCTGCATTCCGTCAGTCGATCACGAGTTTTCCTCCGGACGGGAGCACGTAGCTTCCATGGAGCGGGCAGTCCACCCCTACCGCATTCACTGCAACTCCTTTCGCCGCATCAAGTTGGGAGAGCTTCACATCTCCGACCAGACCGACGAAGCTGTCCTCCGTGGCGAACCAGAAGCTTCCCTTCCGCAAAGCGAGATACGAATCCTGGACCCGCCCATGCAGGCTGGTCCCGACCAGGGTGACCGCCATCGTGCGTGCAGGATCCTCATGGAGGATGCTTCCGGCGAGCTCCATATTGCAGTACACCGCCTTTACGCCGTAAACGGGTTCATCCTCACGGACCGCCGCCGTTCGCGGCCGCTCATTGAGCATGCTGCGGAGCAGGATGCCGTTTCCGCTCTTCAGATCGACCCCGTCGAACTGGATATACGCGTTCTGGCTGTAGGTACGGATGACTTCACGGCCGGTATGGAAACTTCCCCCGTTCACGCTGAATTTTCCGACGCAGTCGGAGGCGTCATTGGAGTTTGTCGTCATATTGACGCCGTAGCGGCCGGAGCGCGAGCGGCTGTTGTTGATCGCGATCGAAGCCTCTCCCGTCACCACGTAGAGCAAAGCCGCGCAGTCTACATCGCAGTCATTGTATACCACGGAAGCACCCGTATCCGACCAGGAAGAATAGCCGTTGTGCAGCAGTTTCAGGCTGCAGCGGTTCGCCTCCAGATACAGTCTGCCATGCACGGAGTCCGTCGAGAGGGCAGCCCAGCCGTCCGAAATGACTTCGCTGTCATAAAAGAATACTCTGGAATTGTTCAGCGACATATGGGGCCGGCAGTTGCCCCCCATCCCGGTGGGATTGTCCTCATCGCCCCTCTTATGCCCGAAGACTCCCTCGCCATACGCAAAGCCGAACTGATACCCCGGCGGCCATTCTCCTCCGTTGCTGATCAGACGGCTCTCGTAGACCTTCATCACCGATTCGAGACCTGCCGCCGTGCAGGGGCGCACACAGCCCGTCGTTTCAAAGGTGCAGTTGCGGATCACCGCCTGCGCATAGTCATCCGTCATGACCAGCGCGCCGTTTCCGATAAAATCATTCCGCCCGTTTCCGAAAGCCTTGAAGTCGGAATCAAAAATAGCGTAATGCGCGTTGGTGCGGATCAGAAAGCCGCCGAGTTCCGGCGTGTTGGTCCGGAACTTCACGTTCCTTGCCTCTGAATCTGATATCTGCCCGGTCAGTTCCGCCTGGAATTCCGGATGGATATAAGGCCGGTTCTTTTCTCCGGCCACTTCGACGACCGCCTGATTCATGCGGAAATTCCGGTGATAAAGAGGAACATCCGAACCATACATGTCGCGATAGGACGGTACGATCACGTTCCCGGGACGAACGCCTTCATCCCCCGGTTCCGGCATTCCGGCCGGCGGGATCCGGTTTTTTTCGGGTTTTGAGAAATACGCCATGGATCACTCCTCCTGTCTGTACTCTGAATCGAACACTCTGTATATAATATATCGCAGCTTCAGTCTCTTCGCAAACGCTATTGATTGTAAGAAATAACCGCTCTGTCCTCTCCGGAGAAAGGACAGAGCGGCATAAGATTCAGATCCTGCAGTTACCCTGCAGAAGGATCCCGTCCGGGTTCAGTTGAGGGGACGGATATCCTGGTAGTAGCAGATGCCCGA
>JAGBQR010000034.1 GCA_017632775.1 Oscillospiraceae bacterium
ATCCCTGGCGTGAGCGCCGGAGCGACCGTGGAGCGGAAAGCGGGATCACGCAGAGAGCAGGCCTGTTCCGCCCGCGGGACCCGCGTCTGGCCATACGGTGGGACTATGCGCATTTCATAGCGGAATGCCGCAGGAGAGGAGTTCCTGTCAGGAAGGGGATGACGGCCAGCGAGGTGTCGGACTGCAGCATATCTGCGTTTCCCGGCGCGGACCCGGCAGCGCTCACCGCTCTCTATCTCCCTGCGCGCTATGATCTGTCCGGGCACATCACTCCGGAAGAGGCCAGACGATCCGGGGAACTTTGGCGGCTGCTGAAGCGTACGGAGGATCCCTCCTCTCCGTCGGGCAGAAAAAGAAACAGGTGATCGGCCATCAACGGATCGGGAGGAAACAATGAAGAAAAAACTGCTTATGTCCGTGGGTATCCTGCTGGCGGTCCTGCTGATCGCCCTTGCTGTATTCGCCATATCGTTCCGGAGGATCACCGTGGTCTCAGGGAAGGAATTTGTTGATCACTGTCCGCGTTTTGCCCGCCCGGGCAGAGAGGTCACGGTCACTACGGCGGTCATTTCCGACGGGGAGATCTATGTGAGCGGTGCGGACGGGGACTATGTCCGGCCGGGAGTTTTCGTGTTTACGATGCCGGATGAAAACGTCCGGCTCAAAGTGACGGTCATCGCTTTCCCGGACGGGGCATAGACAGAGAACAGCGGAAAAAGTGCGGGTCCTTCCGGAGGGACCTGCACTTTTTTGACAGGCGGAGCGGTTCCTGGCGCCTCTGTGTTGCTCTTTTTCTGCACGGTGTGATATACTTTGTCCGTAAGCGGATAAAATGCCGGAGTTAGATGACAGAAACGGAAGAGAGGGATCAAAATGTTCAGATTCTGGGGGGACGGCTCACAGGAGGCCATGGACCTGGTCAATGCCATCCGGGTCAGAAGCACGGAGAACTTCAACTGGACCTTCATCTTTATCCTTGCCGTCGTGTTTTACGTTTACTGGTCCGAGATCAACAGAAAGAATATAGAGGCGGTCTGCGCCGGCCTGGCGCTGTATGGCGTCCACTGGCTGTACGAGATCGTCAATGCGGTGATAGGACATGTTTTCGGATATCCGCTCTGGTCGGTATCCAATGCGTCGACCACGTTTATCCTTCTGATCGGAGTGTGCTGGGAACTTTCGATGATGTTTTCTCTGGCGGGCATCATTTCCTTCAAAATGCTCCCTCAGGACAGGAACAAACGCTATTTTGCCGGAAACGGCCGCCGCGGGATCAGCTGCAGACTGGTCGGCGCTCTGGAGATGGCGCTCCTTTTCGCGTTGTTTGAGTCTTTTCTGGCCGGTACGAGCAACCACTCATTCATCTGGGTGTATAAGTGGTGGGGCGTACTGCCTGTCTTCATCACCACGTATGTGCCGTTCTTCCTTGCCAGCAATTATGTGCCGGATATGGAGCCGAAGAAAAGAAGGACATTCCTGCTCGCGCTGTGGGGACTGGTAGCTGTCCTCCTCGCAGTCCTGATCCCGCTCGGTATCATCTGAGCTGCCGGGGGACAAGATGATGGATGTGATCCGGGATGCCAAAGAATATGTTGAGGAGCTTTTCCGGAACGATTCCGGAGGTCATGATGCGGAGCACACGCTTCGGGTATACAGGAATGCCATGCGGATCGCCGGAGAAGTACCGGAGTGCGATCCGGAGATCGTTGCTCTTGCAGCCCTGCTCCACGATGCGGATGATCATAAGCTCTTCCATACCGAAAACGATGCCAATGCGCGTTCTTTCCTGAAAAAGCACGGTTTCGGGCAGGAAAGGATCGATCAGATCTGCCGGGTGATCGATTCGGTGTCCTTCAGCCGGAACCGCGGAAGACGGCCGGATACGGCGGAGGGAAAGATCGTGCAGGATGCCGACCGGCTGGACGCCATCGGCGCGGTAGGGATCGCCCGGACCTTTGCCTACGGCGGGGAACACGGACGGCCTATGAGTGAATCCATCGAGCATTTTTATGAAAAGCTCCTGCTCCTGAAAGAGGAGATGAATACACCGGCGGCAAAGAAGATCGCCGAAGAACGTCACCGTTTTCTGGAGATGTTCCTGAACGAGTATGAGCGGGAGACCGGACAGGTTCCCGCATCCGAAGAAGAAAAGGAGGAAAACCATGCCGAATCCGATCATCCGCTCCCTGTTTGAGAGAAAATCGGTCCGGGCTTACACGGACCAGCCCATACCGGAAGAAGCCGTCCAGACGATCCTTTCTGCCGCGACCCAGGCTCCGACTCCGGGAAATCAGCAGCTGTATACGATCCTTCGCATCACCGATCCGGATCTCCGCCACAGGCTGAGCATCTCCTGCGATGACCAGCCGTTCATTGAAAAGGCCGCGCTGGTACTGGTATTCTGTGCTGACTGCCTCAAATGGTACAACGCCTACCGGGAAGCCGGCTGCAGCCCCCGCAAGCCGGATGTGGGAGATCTGATGCTGGCGGTGAGCGACGCGAACATCGCGGCGCAGAACGCGGTCGTCGCGGCGGAGTCCCTGGGGATCGGGTCATGCTATATCGGGGATATCATGGAAAACATCGAAACACAGCAGAAGATCCTTCATCTGCCCCGGTATGTGTTTCCCGCGGTGATGGTGGTGTTCGGTTATCCCACCGAACAGCAGAAAACGAGGAAAAAACCCGACCGTTTCGATCTGAAGTTCATCGTCCAGGAGAATGCCTACCACGAGCATACAGCGGAAGAACTCCGGGAGATGTTTGCCGTCAAGACCGGTGCGCGCACCTATGAGGACTGGGTCGGGACC
This sequence comes from Oscillospiraceae bacterium, assembly GCA_017632775.1. GTDB lineage: Bacteria > Bacillota > Clostridia > Oscillospirales > Oscillospiraceae > Limivicinus. Next base: position 2,811 of record JAGBQR010000034.1, read on the forward strand.
TTCTGCGCACGGAAATACGAATCCGGCTTCTCACGGGAGATGTCCCGCTCCGTGCGGAAGATCCTCCAGACCTATAAAGAGTGACCCGCACTGCCCTGCCGGGGAAACTGCAAAGGAGTATCACGATGAAGAGGTCCCTGCGATTTCTTTCTGTCCTGCTGTGCCTGCTGATCGTTCTGCCGCTTGCCCCTTCGGCCGGCGCGGACAGCAGTCTTCTTACGCCTGTCCGGATGGCGGTTTCGATCGGGGATGGAACGGAATACACGGTTCGCGCGTATGATGTTTCCTATGAAAACAATATTTATCTCTCTCTGGGCGATCTGGCCGCCGTGCTCAAGAACAGCGAGAAAAGATTTACGATCGAATACCGGAATACCGCCCAGGACGGGGAGCACTATGCAGTGACGACCGGGCAGGCGCCCGCTGCGGAGCCTTTTTCCGGGAACGATACACGCGGAACTGTGTGGGGAGAGGTCCGGCGCAACCGGCTCTTCGTGGACAAGGCGGAAAAACGCTACTACACGGTGAGCAGCGGGAACATGCTGTATATGAGCGTACTGGATATACAGCTGATGCTGGACATCGGGATCGATGCCTTCCCGGACAACGGTCTGCGGATCTATCCCGATCAGCCTTTTTCCGCTGACCTGCAGGGATTGAAGAAAGAAGGATACTTTGAGTCCTTCAGCAGCGTACTGCTGGGCGATGCGGAGAGCGGAGCCATTCTGTTCGCGGGGAATCCTTCCACCCCAGTTCCGATCGCCAGTACGAGCAAACTGATGACATATCTTCTCCTTGCTGAAGCGATCCGGAACGGAGACGTGAAGACCGGAGATAAAGTGACGATCTCCAAAAACGCGGCGGCGCTCTCCAGAACAGCGGACGCGATGGTCGTCCTGACGGAGGGAACGAAGATCCCCCTGGAGGAACTTGTCCGGACCATGCTTCTTGCGTCCAGCAACGAATGCGCGCTTGCGATCGCGGAACATGTGGCCGGTTCGGAACGCGAATTCGTGAAAAGCATGAACAGCCGGGCAAGAGAACTGGAGCTGAAGACAGCAAGGTTCTATAATCCGCACGGACTGCCTGTTTACGGGGAGACGGCTGTGCCGGCCAAGCTCCAGAACCGGATGAGCGCGGAGGATATGTTCCGCCTTTCCGCCTACATTCTGAAAAACTTCCCGCAGATCACGGCGGTCACTTCACTCCAGTATGCAAACATGCCGAATCTTCGCTATACAACGGCAAACTCCAACCCGCTGGTTTTCAACATGGAAGGCGTGAACGGCCTGAAGACCGGCTCCACGAACCGGGCGGGCTATTGTCTGGTGGCTTCCTGTCCGGTCACGGCGGGGAGGGAGACACATACGATGATCGCGATCGTCTACGGGGCCGAGAACCCGGAGGAGCGCGGCCAGGCGGCGGAGATCCTGCTGCGCTATGCCCGCGCTTTCTGTGAGGAGAACGGATTTCCGAAAGGCTGGAGATAAAGGAAAAGTCACGGGTCATTTCTTTGACGGAGAAGAGAAATGACCCGTGACTTTTTGTCCGGAATGTGATATGCTTATAATAGTTCAATATGCACATCTGTGCACTATATACAATAACGACGAGAGATTAAGGAGATCAACACATGGCAAGAGAGATTCTGTTTGACCTCGGCAAAATGATCACTGACCGCCTTCCGCAGAAATTCGGACTGAAAAAACTGACCGAAGAGGATCCGGAGTATATCCTGCTGGACCGTTCCCTGGAAAGCGACGAACAGGCGGAGATCATGCTCAAGATGGGCCTTCGCAAACCCAAAACCCTTGAGGAGATCGCAAAGATCACCGGAAAAGATCCCAAGCATGTGGAAGAACTGCTGGAGAAGGCAGCATGCACCGGAGCGGTGGAATATCATCGTGAATATCCGGATCATGTGAAGAGGTATTATGTTCAGCTGTTCGTTCCCGGTATCGCGGAAATGACCAATATGGTCCGCTGGCAGTTTGACAAATATCCCGAGATCGGCGAACAGTTCAACAAGATGACGTTCCTGCCGCTCGAAGGCAAAACACATCTCATTCCTCCCGGCGGAGACGGGATCGGCATGCATGTCATACCGGTCGAAAAAGCCATCAATGCGCAGAACCAGTCCCTTCCCATTGAGCATATTTCCCACTGGCTGGATAAGTACAACAAGTTTTCCGTCGGTTACTGCTCCTGCCGCAATGCCAGACGCGTAAAAGGCGAAGGTTCCGGCGAGATCCAGGACGACTGCTGCATCGGACTCGGCGATTATGCCGATTACCTCGTGGAGACCGGAAAGGGCCGCTACATCACGAAGGAAGAGGTCCTCGCCATCTGCCAGCGTGCCGAAGAGAACGGCTATGTCCATCAGACCACCAATATCGACGGTTCCGATAAGATTTTCGGACTCTGCAACTGCGATCTCGGTGTCTGCTTCGCGCTGCGCACCAGCCAGTATTTCAATACTCCGACCCTTTCCGCCTCCGCCTATCGCGCCCATGTCGATAAAGATAACTGCGTGGCCTGCGGCAAGTGCGTGGAAGTCTGCCCGGCCGGCGCTGTCAAGCTCGGTCAGAAGCTCTGCACCAAAGACGGAGAAGTGGAGTATCCGAAGCAGGAACTGCCGTCCGGACTCAAGTGGGGCAAAGACAAATGGAACCCGAACTACGTGTTCGATAACCGCAAAAACTGCCATGAGTCGGGAACGGCTCCCTGCAAGACCGCCTGCCCGGCCCATATCGCCATCCAGGGATATATCAAGCTTGCAAAGGAAGGGCGTTATCTGGATGCTCTCAAGCTGATCAAGCAGGATAATCCTTTCCCCTCCGTCTGCGGATATGTCTGCAACCGCCGCTGCGAGGATGCGTGTACACGCGGTTCTCTTGACAAGGCACTTGCCATAGACGAGATCAAAAAATTCATCGCGGAGCAGGATCTCAAGAGTGCGGACCGCTATATTCCCGAGTTTATCCGCCGCCGTCCCATCGACAAACCCTATGAGGAGAAGATCGCCATCATCGGCGCCGGCCCTGCGGGACTCAGCTGTGCCTATTATCTGGCACGCATGGGTTATGAAAATGTGACCGTGTTTGATCGCAACAGGGAACCCGGCGGAATGCTGGTCATGGGCATCCCGAGCTACCGCCTTGACCGCAGTGCCTTGAAGGGTGAGATCGAAGTGCTGGAGAAAATGGGCGTGAAGTTCCGGATGAACACGGAAGTGGGCAGGGACGTCACGATCGAACAGCTCCGCGAAGAAGGGTTCAAGGGGTTCTATGTGGCTATCGGCGCGCAGAAGAGCTCCCGTCTGGGCATCCCTGGAGACGATCTGCCCGGTGTGATGGGCGGAGTGGAGTTCCTGCGTGAGGTGAATCTCGGCAGCAAACCGGACCTCGGCAGAAAATGCGTTGTGATCGGCGGCGGTAATGTTGCGATGGATGTCTGCCGCACAGCGGTGCGTCTCGGAGCGGAGACCACGGTGGTCTACCGCCGCAGCGAAGAAGAGATGCCGGCCGATAAGGAGGAAGTGGCAGAGGCAAAGGCGGAGGACGTCCGTTTCCGTTTCCTCAGCGCTCCGGCGGAGGTCGTAGCGGAAGACGGAAAAGTCACCGGCCTGAAAGTGGAGATCATGGAACTCGGCGAGCCGGATGAAAAAGGCAGACGCAGACCCGTCGGTACCGGAAAGTTCGAGATCATCGAAGCGGATTCCGTCCTTTCGGCCGTCGGTCAGAGCATCGACTGGGGCGGACTGGATGTCGGAGCCATGAAGACCGGAAACAAAGGCAACGCGATCGCGGATCCCGTTACCTACCAGACGGAACAGGACGATATCTTCGTCGGCGGAGATGTCTACACCGGACCGAAGTTTGCCATCGACGCGATCGCTGCCGGCCGTGAAGGAGCCGAGTCGCTCCACCGCTTCGTGCAGGAAGGCCAGAGCCTTACCATCGGCCGCAATCTGAGAGAGTTCTATGAACTCGATAAAGAGAATCTGGTGATCGATGTCGACAGCTTCGACCGTCCGGCCCGCCAGGAGATCCGTCATGATCCGGCGAAAGCCAGATCCTTCGAGCATGACCGCCTCACCTTCACCGAAGAGCAGGTCAAGGCTGAAGCGAGCCGCTGCCTGGGCTGCGGCGTCAGCGTGGTGGACAGGAACCGCTGCATCGGCTGCGGACTCTGCACGACGCGCTGCATGTTCGACGCGATCCATCTGGAGAGGGATGTTCCCGAAGCTTCCAATATGGTCCGCTGTGAAGACAAGGTCGGTCCGATGCTCCGGCATGCGGTCAGGCAGACGGTCCGCGTGATCCGCAAGGCGAAGTAATGCACGAACTGAGCACGGTCGTTTACGTGATGGACACCGTCGAGAAGATCTGTCGAGAACAGGATCTGCACACGGTGGCTTCCGTGACCCTGGAGGTCGGCGAAGTGAGTACCATCATTCCGGAGTATCTTCTCGATTTCTGGGACTGGTCAAGGAAAAAGACAGAATTCCTCAAGGAGGCGGAGCTGAAGATCGAGACGATCAAAGCGGTCACCTATTGTCAGGACTGCAAAAACACGTACGACACCATGACCTACCGCAAGATCTGTCCATACTGCGGCAGCGGGAACACGTTCCTCATCACGGGAAACGAATACAATATCAAAGAGATCGAAGCGATGTAGGAGTCGTTTCAGAAAAACAGCATCGGCCGGACTGCTTCCTGAGAATGCAGCCCGGCCGCTCACTCCGTCCTGTGCGGAAGGGGAAAAAGACCGGGAGGGAAATGGAACGTTGAAAAGATTTCTGAGAAAATGCGGGAGATGGACGGACATCATTCCGGTCGCCGTGATTTTTTCTGTCCTGCTTGCTGCGGGCGGTTCGCTGATCAGCTCGCTTCTGGAGACGTTTATCCCGGTGACAAAGCTGCTTGATCCGCTGACAGGAGATCCGGATGTATCGGCTTTTATGCAAATGTATCTGAGCACCATCGGCGTGTGGATACTCGTCCTGCCGATCATTCTGCTGGTGAAGCATCTGCGGCCGATGAAGCAGGCGCTGGGGCCGAACCGGCGCGGCAACACGGTGAAAGGAGCGCTGATCGGACTGGGCCTGGGGTTCGGATCGAATGCCCTGTGTGCCGGTATCTCCCTGCTTTCAGGAGACATCAGACTCTCCTACGCAGGGTTCCGTCCGCTGGTTCTGCTTGTGTTCCTGATTTTTGTGATGATACAGTCCGGCTCCGAGGAACTGATCGACAGACTCTATCTGTATCAGAAGCTCCGCCGGAGGTACAGAAACCCCTGGATAGCCATACTTGTCAATTCGCTGGCGTTTACAGCGATGCACGTGTTCAATCCGGGGTTCACACTGCTGGCCGGACTGCAGATCTTTGCGGTCGGAATGGTGTTCTCCCTGCTGGTGTACTATTATGACAGCCTGTGGGCAGCCATTACGTTCCATACTGCGTGGAATTTCACGCAGAATATCCTTTTCGGCCTGCCGAACAGCGGGATCGTTTCAGCATACTCTCTTTTCCGTCTGGAGGCCGCATCCGCCCGGAACGGGTTGTTTTACAACGTGGATTTCGGGATCGAAGGAAGCATCGGCGCTTCGCTGGTGCTGCTCCTGATCGCCGCCGGCATCATCCTGATCAACAGGAAGCGCGGCGAACGGAAAGATATCTGGGAAGAAGCGGAAAAAGAAGCGGCTTCCCGATGCCCGCGCTGCGGGACTCCCCTGAAAGAGGAGGATCTTTTCTGCCCGCGGTGCGGACAGAAAAGATGATCCCTGCATGATCCGAACAACAGGGACCGGGCTGTTCTGACTGAATCAGAGCAGCCCGGTCCGTTTTATCTGTTTATCCGTCGGATCGCTTCAGCTGCGAGAGCAGCACAGCCGCCATCATAAGCGCGCATCCAAGCAGCTCACGCGCGCTGAGCCGCTCGTGAAGGATCAGCGCTCCTGTGACAACGGCAAAAAAAGCCTCCAGACTCAGAAGAAGCGAAACCAGTACCGGATCCCCTTCTTTCTGGGCCACGATCTGCAGCGTGTAGGCGATTCCGGAGGAGAACACCCCTACATAGAGTATGTAGGGGATACAGGCTGCCAGTTCCGGAAGGCGGATCTCCTCCGTAAATACGGCGCCGATCGAACAGAGCAGGAAGCATATGAAAAACTGGGCGCAGGAAAGAGCGACCGGATCCGTATTCTTTACGAAGCGATCCACAAACAGTATCTGCGCTGTGAACGCAAATGCACAGAGAAATACGCTCAATTCCCCGATCCCTATCGAGAATCTTTCCCCGGAGCGGATGCAGAGGAAATAAAGGCCGGCGACTGCCAGAAGAACTCCGCACCAGACGCGGAGAGGGCACTTCCTCCCGAAAAACAGTCCTGCCACCGGCACAAGCACCACGTACAGCGCAGTGATGAAACCGGCTTTTCCGGCGCCGGTCGTGGTAATGCCGAACTGCTGCAGCACACTGGCCAGCGCAAGAAAAAACCCGCAGCATATCCCGCCCGGAAGAAGGGATCTCAAATCCGGTTTTCCGGACTTTTCCGCATGCTCTTCACTGTGACGGAACCTCCGGCGGATCAGAAGTGTCAGCAGCAGAACGAACGCACCGACGAGCGAGCGCGCCGCATTGAAAGTGAAGGGGCCGATGTGTCCGGTGCTGAGACTCTGCGCCACGAATGCCGAACCCCAGATGAAAGCTGTGATCAGGGGAAGCAGGACAGAACGGATCACACTCCTGCGCATCAGCCTCACCTCCCTCAAAAGATGATTGAGTATACCACGGAGATCCGCTGTTCTTCAATTGGGCAAAGCATATAGAGATCAGTACCCGGCGGACCGCCGCTGGTAGCCAGATTTTCCAAAACGGGGATGCCGGAAGGAGAAAAATCCGTAAAAACGGCCTGCGTGAGGAAGGGCACCTTGATTCAGCACGGCTTCCTGTGATAAAATATTTAGAAGAAAACAGCGATCCGGAGGGCATCTGCGTGACGATCAAAGAACTGACGGAGATCATATCCTGGCTGAAGAACAACAGCAAAAGAAGGCTGACCGAAGAAGAGAAAAACTGGGCAAAACAGGAGATCGACAAAGCGGAGACTTTCCGGGATCTGGCAAAGGCGGTCCTCGGTTTCATGCGTACCGGTTCCTGATGCATATCTCAGATGCCGCGGCGGGCTTTTCCGCGGTTCTCCCTTTGAAAAAAGGGTCATTCTGATCAGGTTGGTTGATTATGACGTATAAAAAGACGGCGCTTTTATTGGCTTTTCTGCTGTTCTTTTCCTGCTTCCTTGCGCCTGCTTACGCCCGGGCGGAGAATATGGAGGAAGAGAGCGGTTTTTCCGTGCTGGATGAAGAGGAACTGACAGCCGGTATCGAATCGATCATCACTGCCCTTCACCGGGACAAAAAAACGGTCAGCGTTGCGCTGTGCTTCCCGGCTACAGGCGAGATCTATTACTACAACGCGGACCGCTGGTGGTATACAGCCAGCCTTTTCAAGCTTCCCCTCGTAATGAAGATCTCCAATATGCAGATGAACGGGGAGATCGACTATGAGACGGTGAGACTCAACAGCGATCTGGATACCGCACTGAAAAAGGTTCTGGTCTATTCGGACAACAGCTGGGCTTACGGACTTCAGGAAAAGGTTTTTCATGACGATCTTTCCGTGATCCGCGCGAATGACCTGAGCTATTCCACGGACTTTGATGCGCAGGACCTGCCGAAAAAATTCTATTCATCGTATCTCTATTCCGCCCGTTTCTATCTGGGGATCCTCCGCGAACTGTATGCGCATCCGGAGGAATACCCTCATGTACTGGAATACATGAAGGAGGCTTCTCCCACCAAGTATTTTCACCGGATACTGGAAGACCGGTATGAGATCGCCCAGAAATACGGAAGCGCCGGGCACGTCTGTCATGCAGGAGGCGTCATCTATACCCCGGATCCGGTGCTTCTTGTCGTGATGAACAGCGGGGTGGAGGACCTTCCGGGAAACAAGATGATCGGAGAGATCTCCGCCTATATCGCAGAGTGTGCTGAAGAATGGCATATACAGCTGGAGACGCAGAAAGAGGAAGCTGCAAAACAGAAGGCATCTCTCCCTGTGCGGGATACGGCAGAAATAAAACCGTCCGCACCTTCCCCGTCTCCGCTGCCGGAACCGGAGAAACCGGATGCGGAGCCTGTTCCTTCCGAAAATCATGGCGTGGTGCTGGCCTGTGCCGCCGGAGCACTGATCGCGGTCCTGATCCTGATCGCACTGTGGAAAAAGAAAAAAGTTCCTGTCTCCGGAGAAGCGGCACCGGACAGAGAAAGCGAAACAGGCCTAGCCGGCAGAGTGACAAGTGAAGATCCTCCCGAAATACAGGGAGATACGCTTCCGGAAGAGAAACAGCAGGATTGAGAACATATGGCTGACATCATTGAAATCCGGGATTTTCATGCCGCGGAACTGGATGTGTACGCGCGCCTTACCGAGGCTCAGCTTCTGAACCGGCAGACACCGGAAAATGCACTGTTCATCGCAGAAAGCACGGTCGTGATCGAACGGGCGCTGGATGCTGGGTGCATACCGGTCTCCATCCTGCTCGAAAAAAAGCATATCGAAAAGCAGAAGGAACTGATCGCCCGCTGCGGCGCGATCCCTGTCTATACATCTTCCCTGGATGTGCTCGAACAGCTTACAGGCTATAAGCTTACCCGCGGGGTGCTCTGCGCCATGCACCGGCCCCCGCGGCCTTCGGCGGAGGAACTCTGTGCGGTGTCCGGAAGGATCGCAGTGCTGGAAAATGTGATGAATCCGACCAATGTCGGGGCGATCTTCCGTTCCGCAGCCGCGCTCGGGATGGATGCTGTCCTGCTTACGCCGGCCTGCTGCGATCCTCTGTACCGCAGGTCGGTCCGCGTCAGCATGGGCACGGTGTTTCAGGTGCCGTGGGCATATATCGGTTCGGAGCTTTCTGACTGGCCGGATTCCGGGATGGCCCTGCTGCGGCGGGAAGGGTTCAAAACCGCGGCGATGGCGCTCCGGGAGGACGCGCTTCCGATCGACAGTCCGGTCCTTGGCGCAGAGGAAAAACTGGCGGTCGTTCTCGGTACGGAAGGGGACGGGCTGGCGGAGGAAACGATCGCAGCCTGTGATTATACCGTCCGGATCCCGATGTATCATAACGTCGATTCACTGAATGTCGCAGCGGCCAGTGCAGTGGCGTTCTGGGAACTGCGATCCCGATAGAGCGAAAGGAGATGCCGTATGAAGGAGAAGAATCAGGCTTCCAAAGAGGAAACCGGCGGATTTGTCTGCAATGAGAAAATCGATCCCGATGCGTATAAAAAACTGGGAGCGCATCTGACCTCGCAGAACGGCGTCAAAGGAACAAAATTTGCCGTCTGGGCCCCGCATGCCCGCGCAGTCTCCGTCATCACAGGCAAGACCGGATGGAACGAGGAAGCCGGGAAAATGCAGCTGGGAAGAAAAGGCATATGGAGGGCTTTCCTGCCCGGTATCGCGGAAGGGGATGTATATCGTTTCGTCGTCACCGGAGCGGATGGAGAAAAACGTTTCAAATCCGATCCGTATGCTTTTTATACGGAAAGACGTCCGGCAAATGCCTCCATCGTCACAAGCCTGAAAGGATACCGCTGGAACGACGGGGAGTATATGGAGAACCGGGACGGAAGACACGCACCGGAAAAGCCGATGGCCATTTATGAGGTTCATCTCGGTTCCTGGAAAAAGGATTATACCAGAGACCGCGACGGGTTCCTGAATTACCGGGAACTGGCGAACGAACTGTCACAGTATGTCTCCTATATGGGCTACACGCATGTTGAACTCATCGGGATATGCGAATATCCGTTCGACGGATCCTGGGGATATCAGGTCACGGGTTTCTTTTCCCCGACCAGCCGGTACGGAGCTCCGGACGATTTCCGCTATTTTGTCGATATCATGCATCAGCATGGCGTCGGGGTGATCCTCGACTGGGTCCCGGCCCATTTTCCGAAGGATGACTTCGGACTTGCCCGCTTTGACGGGACACCGCTGTATGAGTCCCCCGATCCGCTGAAAGCGGAGTACCCGGAGTGGGGCACCTATGCGTTCGATCATGAAAAGGTCGAAGTGCAGAGTTTTCTCATATCCAGCGCTTTTTACTGGATCCGGGAATTCCATATCGATGCGCTGCGCGTGGATGCGGTCGCGGCAATGCTCTATTCCAGTTTCAGCCGCGCGAGATGGAGACCGAATAAATACGGCGGTCATGAGAACCTTGAAAGCACGGAGTTCCTCCGTCAGCTGAACCATATCGTACGCAGGGATACGGATGCGTATCTGATCGCGGAAGACTCCTCGATCATTTCCGGGATCACAGCGGATGTGACGGAAGGCGGCATCGGCTTCATGTTCAAGTGGAACATGGGATGGATGAACGATACGCTGGAATATATGTCCAAGGATCCGTTTTACAGGAAATGGCATCACGGCAGTCTTGTCCATGCGGCGGATTATGCTTTCTTTGAACGCTATATTCTCGTGCTCTCCCATGATGAAGTCGTGCATCTGAAGCACTCCATGCTGGAAAAATTCCCCGGAGGACTGGAAGACAAGCTGGGCAGCCTGAAATCGCTCTATGCGTTCCAGTTCACCTTCCCCGGGAAAAAGCTCCTCTTCATGGGGCAGGACATTGCGGAAGACCGGGAGTGGGATGAAAACCGGGAGATCAACTGGTCCTTCGCGGAAGATTTCGGGCATCGGGATGTGATGCACTGCGTGAAGAACCTGCTGTCGATCTACCGGAGATATCCCTGCCTGTATTCCGATACGAAGGACCCGAAAACCTTTGAATGGGTCAGCAAAAACGATGCGGACCGGAACATCATCTCCTATATTCGCCGGAATCCGTGGAACTATGATGCGGCGCTGCTGATCATCTGCAATTTCTCTCCTGTGAGTTACGGGAATTATCTGTGCGGAGTGCCGGAGAAAGGGTACTACAAGCGCGTTTTCAGCACATATGACAGCCTTCCGGGAGGGGGAAGTCCCGGGGAAATCGGGGATATCCCGCCGATCGACAGCCTGAAAAAGGAATGCGATAATCATCCGTACGCTCTGCCTTACGGACTGCGTCCCTTTGAAGCTGTGGTCTTTGAATTCCCCCGGATGAGCGGGAAAGGAAAACAGAAAGCGGCAGAACCGGAAACATCTCTTCCGAAAGATAAATAAATAGACATAAGGAATGGCGCCCCGTCAGAGCGGGGCGCCATTCCTTATGCTGCTTAGAACCGGGACAGCAGGCTCAGTTTTCCTTCTTCCGGCCGATCCGGGCGGTAACTTTGAATAGCATGGGATAAATCGCGATATCGGTGAAAGTGACTACGGCGTAACGGCCGCAGCGGATCAGTCGGGAAGCGGTGGAAGCTGAGGCGAGCAGTGCGGACGGAAAAGGAAGTTTCAGAACGGCATTCAGGCCGAAATAGATCGCGATACCGCCCGCCATCCGAAGGATCATGCGTACCGGGGAACGGGTGTTCTCAAAATGAACGAAACGCTTTTCAAACAGGATCGCTGTGCAGAAACCGAAGAGCATTCCGTAGGAAGTATAGAAATCGGAACTCCGGCAGTAAAAGAAACCGGGAAGGCCTGCCAGAAGAAGAACGCCAAACAGTACGGTCTGGTTGCGGATGCTTTTCCGCAGCAGATTCAGCACCAGGATCACAAGAAGTCCGAGCAGCCATCCGCAGAGGACATCGGTCGGATAATGCACTCCGACATAGACACGGGATATGCCGACAAGCAGGGGAAGGATGAGCGCCAGCAGAAGGAAGACTCGCTTCCGGGTGTAGGAAGCCAGTGAACCGTACAGTGTAACGGCAGAAGAGGAATGTCCGCTGGGGAAAGAGAATCCCTGTGCTTCGATATCGTAGATATCCGCGCCTTTTTCCACAGGCCGAAGACAGCGGATCCCGCTGTTGTCGAAATAAGGCCGCCTGCGCAGACAGATGTTTTTGAGCATCGGATTCCAGAGAGAGACGGTCACGACGTTGAGGCCGACATATTCACCGAAGTCCTTGTCCCAGCACCAGTAAAGGAAACCAAGCACAGCGACCATGACCAGCTGCTCCCCGAACATGGAGAGAAAATTCAGGATCGAAGCGAGGACAGAGGAAGAGGGAAGAACGCGCTGGACCCATTCCATGAAAGCGACTTCCCAGTCGAAAAAGAAAACATTGCCCAGAACACCGGTCATAAGGATAACCTCCTGCGAACAAGATGATCGGATCGACGGTTTCATTTTAACACAGAAGGCGGAAAAAACAAGAAAAGAAGACAGCAGAGATATTATCGTTAATAATATTATGAAAACTAAATTATGTTAATAATCAGCGCGATCATTGGGATTGAAGGGGAGAGGGAAGAAGAGTATAATGAAAAAAGCTTAGAAACCATCCTTGCATTTTTACGGAGAAAACATGAATTTCGAAAAAATCTCTGACCTCCAGAAGAAAAGGGCAGTTAACATAATCTGGAATTCGGCGGGAGATTACAGTTTTATACCGGATTTCAAGGCTTACGATGAGAACGGGAAAGCGGAACTGTATTTCAACAGTATCGTCGGCGCAGTACGAAAACATTACGATTACCCGAAGATCGAAAAACTGTTTCGGGGCATCCGGAAATATCAGGACAGCGATCTGTATGAGTCGATCCTGTGGCTGGCGCTTGAGAACGCGGTATATGGACGGGAGGTACAGAGCAGACCGGCCTTGAAAAGCCTGCGCGAAGCGTATGCAGAAAACTGGCTGAAGGCATCTTCGGATGACACATACCAGCTCTATGATCATATCTCACGCGCTCATTTCACCAGGATCCTCGGAAGACAGCAGAAACTGAACGGGTATGATGCGGCACTCCTTTCGGAACTGGAGCCGGGTCCGGAGCTGGATACGGATGAACTCGTCAAAAAGCTGGATGCGCTTCTGCAGAGATGGTTTCAGATCAACACGGAAGAACGGAAGGCAAGAAATCTGCTCGGTGTCCTGCGGGACCAGCGGGAAGCCCGGCGGAAAAAACCGAGGTACAGGCGCTTCGGACGCGGATTCGCGGATCATCCGGATGCAATGTACGGGGAACGGAGCGAGATGGAAACCGAACGTCCGAACTCGTTCTTCTCCCGGCTGACGGAGGAGGAACTGCGGGAGTTCATCCGCTTCAAATACGGCCGTCCGCTGTATACGCCCACCGCGGAGCGGGAAATAGAAAAACAGCTGTGCACAGACCACCATGCGCTCTGTCACCTGCATTTTACAAAGGGTGAAGCATATCAGGGAAGCATCCAGAATGCCTTTGAAGCCCTGCAGAAACAGAAAGAAGAACGGCAGAAGGAAAAAAACAGGACCTTTTATGATGAACATCTCTCTGCAAACCGCACAGCGATCGCCCGCCTGACGGCAAAGATCCAGAACTCTGTGCTGCTTTATCTTCAGGCAGACAGTGTTCGAAGCCTTTCCGGCACTCTGTCGGGAGGAAAAGCGTGGCGCGCGGAAGTTCTTGAAGACGGCAAGATCTTTGAGCGGAAAGAGAGAGACGCGGCGGGAGAACTCAGCGTGGATATTCTGCTGGACGCATCCACCTCCCAGAAGAAAAGGCAGGAAGTCATTGCGAGCCAGGGCTATATTATCGCGGAGAGCCTGAATCGCTGCGGGATACCCTGCAGGGTCGTTTCTTTCTGTTCGATGACCGGCTATACGATCCTTACTGTTTTTCGCGATTATCAGGAGACATCGCAGAACGCGCGCATTTTTGATTATGTATCCAACGGCTGCAACCGTGACGGTCTGGCGATCCGGGCCATGCATGACCGGATGATGCTCTCGCCTTATGAACACAAGCTGCTGATCATCCTTTCGGATGTGAAGCCGAACGATGTAAGCCGTATGCCGGGCCTCGGAGAGGAACAGTTCATCGATTATAACGGGGACCCGGGCGTGGCGGATACAGCCGCGGAAGTGAGGAGAGCCCGGGCGGACGGGATCTCCGTGATCTGTGTTTTCACGGGTGAGGATGAAGACATCCGTTCGGCAAAACTGGTTTACGGGAATGATTTTGCCCGCATCCAGTCTGTGGACCAGCTTGCGGAGACGGTAGGGAAACTGATCCTCAGTTGTATACGGAACCTGTAGGGAGAGCTGCCGATGCTGAAAAGAGTGTACCTGGAGATCACAAACTGCTGCAATCTCAGCTGCGCTTTCTGCCATCAGACCGAAAGAAAACCGCGGAGTCTTACCGCGGAAGAGTTTGACATCCTCACGGAAAAGATCCGGGGGAAGACAGACCTGCTTTTCTTTCATCTGATGGGGGAACCGCTGCTTCATCCGGAACTTCCGGTGTTTATCCAGTCCGCGGCGGGGAAGGGATTCCGCCCTGCCCTGACAACGAACGGCACACTTCTGGCGGACAGGGGAAAAGAGCTGCTGGATACGCCTCTGAACCGGGTCAGTCTCTCCCTGCATGCCCCTGAAGCCAATCCTTCCTTTTCAGATCCGGGGTATCTGCATGCAGCCCTTTCATTCGGGAAGGAGGCAGACAGAAGAGGGATCTGGGTGGCTTACCGGCTATGGAACCGGGGCGGACTGGAACGAAACAATCCGGCCATTCTGGATGAACTGCACCGGGCTTATCCCGGAGAATGGGAAAAAACACGGAACGGTGCCCGCATAGCCGAAAAAACGTATCTGGAACTGGCTGACCGCTTCGAGTGGCCGGATATGAAGGCTCCGGAACAGTCCGGAGAAATCTTCTGTTATGCTCTGCGCGACCAGATCGGCATCCTCTCGGACGGTTCGGTCGTTCCATGCTGCCTGGATGCGGAAGGGATCATGGCGATTGGAAATCTTTTTGATTCTCCTCTGGATGAGATCCTGCGAAGTGAACGGGCGCGAAGGATCTATGAAGGGTTCACGGCGCACCGGGCGGAAGAAGAGCTGTGCGGGCGATGCGGCTACGCTTCCATGAAAAGACACAGAGCACGAGGGAAATGACCGCGTGCTCTGTGTCTTTTCTGTTTCAGTCGCCGGTGTAAAGAATGCGCTCTCCGTCGCTTGTGAAGGGACGGTCATATCCGACGGTCGTATAAACGGTGGTCCGGAGTGTTTCAAGTGTTTTGCGGATCTTCGCCTCAGGAGCGGAAGCATTCACGATCGCTATGGAAGGGGCGAGCCGGCGGATCAGATCCGATGAGGCGGTGCTGCTTCGTCCGTGATACGGTGTTTTCAGAAGGTCGATCCGTGGAAGATCGATCCTTTCAAGTTCTTTCAGCCTTATTTTTTCCGCATCGCCGGGTAGGAAGAGGGTGATATTGCCGTGCCTGACGAGCAGCGCCAGTGAATAGTCGTTGTCCAGATCATAAAATGTCTTTTCGGGAGGGTAGAAGGTGATCACGAGATCACCGAAGGTTTCACGAAATTCGTCGGCCGGGTGGATCTGGCGGATCCCGGCGGTTTCCATCTGCTTGAGAAGGGTGTTGTAGCTTGCATTGTACTGTCCGTAATAGGGCATGACTGCCATGGAAACAGGAAAGGAATCAAGCAGGAGCGCGGCTCCGCCGATGTGATCCTTGTCCGGATGCGTCAGGACCAGACAGTCGATCTGACGGATCCCGTGCTCACGGAGCAGGGAGACGATATGGGGGCCGTCGGGTTCCTCCCCGGTGTCCACCACCACACAGGTTCCGCTGCTGAGCAGGATGCAGCAGTCTGCATCGTTTTCTGTTCCGGCAAAGATGAATTCCGCTGGAGCGATCTCGGCTTTCTTTCTCTGGATCATAAAAGAGGCAAGGAAAAGAAGGACCAGAAGCAGAAGACCGCCGGCTCCGAGCAGACGTGCCAGTCCGAATCGGCTGATGAGTTTTTTCATGAATGCTCCGATCTAAGGCGGAAGAGACGCCTTCTTGTTTTCAGTCTGACAGCGAGGGAAAAGACAGCGAGAAGGAATGCGGCTGAAAGAAGAACTGCAGCGGCGCGCCGGAGAGTTCCGGACGGGTCCGTCACGACCAGAGAATTCAGGTCACCCAGATGCCGGTCAAGCCAGATGCCCCGCGTACCGAGCAGCCGGGAAAGTTCTTCACACGCGGAATCATAGGCTTCTTCCGTGATGCCGCGAAGGACTCTGTCCCGTTCAAGCGCACTGCCAAGATAGTCCCGGGTCTCCCGCAGAAGGGAGCTGATCCGTTCATCCGAGAGGGTGTCTTCCCGCAGGCGGCGATAGCGATCGAGAAGCCGGTCCTGAAAAGTCCTGTTCTTCAGGAGATCCTGATACAGAGGGGCCCCGGCCATCGAAAGGAGTTCTGCATCTTCCCTGTGTGTAGCTGTGCTGTTGAAGCCCCATACCGGACCGATCGTCAGCTTGCCTCCGATGTCGCGGTACATATATGTGGAAGTCGTTCCCGCACCGCGGTTCATGAGCAGTTCATTCAGAATCAGGTAATCGATGAAAGAATCCGTGTCCACCAGCCTTGAGAAGGAAGCAAAGGTGCTGATGTCTTTTGATGCGAGCACCTGTTCGATCCGGCTGAGATCGTTCGTGATGTAGGAAACGGCATCAGTAGTGACCTTTTCATTTTTCGGGTATACAAGAGTGAGTACGCTGGATGCGGCAGTGCCGCCGATGAACCCGCTCAGTCCGGCCTCCTGGGAAGCCCAGGTGGAGAGAACTACACTGCCGGAATCGGCAATATCCCGCTTCACGATATAGGAATAAGCACCTATCAGGTTTTTCTTTCCTTTCAGGGCAACGCGTCCCTCTCCCCGTTCCACCGGTTCGGTGAGAAGATAGAGGCCGAGATAGCGATACTCCCCGCCGTCTTTGAGGATCAGCTCGCAGAAGCGGACATCAGGACTGTCCAGGGAAAGCTCGCCGGCAAGGTTGTAAGCCAGATAACTCCGCAGACAGGTGATGTCGGAGTCCATTCCGTTCAGGATCCACTCATCTCCGGCCGACATGCCCAGAAGAGGGCTTTTCACACCGTCTCCGTATGGATCGAGCAGTTTGAAACGGTATTGTTTCTTGCCGTCCGTCGTGCTTCCGCCGCGTACTTTGATTTTCCCGCTCAGTGTCCGGGAGGGAACGGAGGAAATCGAGTTGATCCCGTCTTCATCATAAATAAAGAGATCCATCTCGGTATAGGGATTCAGATTATCTCCGTACCGGGAAGCCTCACTGGACGATTCATCATGACGCAGGTCGGAGATCACGCTGCCGTCCGTATCGATCAGGAGGATCGGAAGATGAGAGGAAAAAGCCGCATCGACCCGTCCGTCTGAAGAAACCGATGACGGAGAGTTCACAGCCGGCGCGTTTTCAGAAAGATGCTGCCAGATACGCCCGCCGTCAACAACATGAAGGATATTCTGTTTTACCGCTCCGAATGCCAGCAGCAGAAAAACGGCTGCAAACAAAACGGAAAAAACGAGTATCAGCGTTTTTTTCACGAATGTCCTCCTGGTATGAAAAAACAGGAAAATGCCGGCGGATCAGAAATGATCAGCCGGTGATCTCATCATTCTGTCCGACGAGGTTCACACTCTCTGTTCCGGAAATGGCGAAAAGCCGGCTGTCACCGTTCTGAGTCCGGAACTGGTCCGCCTGTTTGGAACTGAGTTCATAGATATACTCCATGCTGCCGAGAGAGCGGTTCTTGACGCACAGACGCACTCCGTCGCCGAAGAGCGCAGTGAGCGCAGCTTCCAGATCAGCGCTTCCTTCTTCAGAAAAAACACCGCGGATGATCAGCAGATACCGGCTGTTGGATCTGTTGCTGCCGATAGCGAGCATCAGTAGGAAGAGCACGGCGCTTCCGGCTACAGCGATCGTGAAATCAGAGATCCCGCAGCAGATGCCGCCGGCAACGCACCAGAAGATATAGGCCGTATCACGGGCATCTTTGATTGCAGTACGGAAACGGACGATCGACAGAGCACCGACCATACCCAGGGAAAGAGCCACGTTGTTGCCGATGACACACATGACCATGGAAGTGACAACGGTAAGCATCCAGAGCGAGGCATTGAATTTGGGACTGTATACGGCACCTGAGTGAGAGAAGCGATAGGAGAGGAAATGATTCCTCCCACGACCACCCCTGCAAGCAGGTTAAACAGGATTTCCTGAAGACTCAGGCTCCCGGAGTGATTGGTGACATAGTAGAGCAGATCGTTCATGGGTTCTGACCTCCAAGAGAATAAGTTCGAACGGCACAGTACTTGCTGCTGGCACATTCCGGATGGCCGTCCAGAGAAAGCGCTTCTTTCACGTAGCTGAGAAGGAAGTGGTTGTATTTTACTTCCAGTGTGACCCCGCCGAGCGGCGGGACCGGATAAAGCTGGAGAGAATCATCAAATATGTTGAAATTGGATTCACTGCCGGAAAGACGGCTGTCAAATGTTATACGGGTATCATTGACGGGAACGACGAAAGCAAAACGACGATAATCAACGACACAGCGCGGAGCATAAAGATTTACGGCCATCTCAGCATAAAGCTTTTCCGCAAGCGCGTCCGGCCGGTGAAGGAGGAACGCGTAATCACAGCGGATCAGGGCCTCGGCTTCTGCACGGGAGACCGTGAGGCTGAGCTTTCGCTGCATGCTGCCCTGCTTCTGCTTCGTTTCCAGTTTGATGACCCCTCCGTCCCCGTAAGTGCGGAGGCGGATCTTCTTGCGGTATTCTATTCCGGCCTGTTTTTCAAAGAAATCCTTGTTATCAAAGGAATCGAAATACAGAGACCGGACAAGATAACCGTCCCGGCCATGGCTGTTCGGGTCGGGCATGAGGATCGAAGAGAGCCTGAGACGAAGCGTTTCCGCTTCGAATGCCGTCAGGGGATATTTGTGTTCTGTTCGGAGAACATCGAGCACTTCTGCCACTTTCGAGCCTCACTCCTTTGCATATCAATCTAAAATATTATAAAGCATGAAATGGAAATAATCAATGTTTAGCTGAGTTCCCCGCGGCACCGTAGGGCAGAATGCGGTTGTAAATGCCGGAATCGTTTGCTATAATGAATGAAATTGTCCCGACAGTTGAGACTATTCAGAAGAAAAGGGATACAGAAACAGTATGAGAGTAGTGAAGGTCATTCTGCTGCTGCTTGTGATGGCCGCAGCGGCATATGTGTTCTTCGTAGGGGAGATACGGCCCTATTCCGCATCGGGGTCTACGCCTCTGGACCGTGCGGCTTCCGCCGCGGGAGAGGAAACGGAGGAGACATATGAGATCCCCGCGGAGCATACCGTCCGTTTCGTGTATGACGGAAAGGAGTATTACTCCGAGAGCGTTCTCGAGGGGAGAAAACTCCGGGAGGACGTGACTCCTTCGGAGAGCACCTTCCTCGGGTGCCTGGATGAAGAAGGCATGTACTGTGATGTGGCGGACCTGGCTGTCCTGTCCGACAGGGTCTTCACGGCTTCGGTGGGGCCGGAACTGAAGCAGAATCCGAAAGGCTTTCTTGCTCCGGAGGGTGACGGACTCTTCTATCCGGACCGGGAGCTTACCCGCAGCGATATCGCACGGGCCGTATATGCGCTTCTGGCGAAAGATCCGGGCGGATCGGTCTATATCAGTGACCTGCATGAGAACGCCAAGTGCTATAAGGCGGCGGTCGCTCTGACATCGAATGGCTATATGGAGCTGACGGGGGACCGGTTCAGACCGGATGAACCGGTGACAGTCACGGAACTGAAAGATCTCCTCGCACAGATGTTCAACGGAAAACGGCTGGAAGAACTTCTTCCCTCCGACCGTGAAACCATTACAAGAGGTGATGCGGCGGTGCTTCTGTGCGATCTCCTCGGACAGGACCGTGAACTTCCCGTTGAGCAGGCTGCCTATTTTCCGGATGTATCAAGCCGCCTGCCCTGTCATAAGGCCGTCAGCATTGCGGGCCAGCAGAGCTCTGTTTGGGCGAAAGCCGGCGAAAAACTGGATTCCGGCTACCGGAATGTGGAAGGGTGGCTGTATTTTGTCGACGAGGACGGATATTTCGTGCGGAATGCGAAGATCGGCACCCTTGAGTTCGGCGAGGACGGGCGCTTCACCAGCGGGAATGAGGAACTGGACCGGTTCGTAGCGGGTAAGATCGATGACCTGACAAATAAAAACATGACCCGCGAGACCATGCTGTATGAGGTCTATAAATATGTTCGTGACCGGAACCTGTATCTCAAAGGCAGTTACTATCGTGTCGGAGAGACCGGCTGGGAGATCGAAGAGGCGCTGAAGCTTTTCCGCAACGGAAGAGGCAACTGCTACTCCTTCGCAGCCCAAATGTGGGCGCTGGCCAGAGGACTGGGTTATGATGCGAAAGCGATCAGCGGTTTTATCTCCCATACCTATCAGCCTCATGGCTGGGTGGAGATCGAAATCGACGGGACGAAGTATGTGTTTGACGCCGAGCAGGAAGGTCTGTATTACCGTGCCAGGGAAGACTATAACACCAATATGTTCAAGATGACATATGAGGTCGCCGCTTTCTGGAGTTACATCCGTACGCCGGAAGAAGCCGCTGCAGCAGGGATCGAAGGGTATGCGGACGCGGAAACAGAGGAAGCCGGACAAAGCAGCGAAGGAAACGAAGGATAAAAAATCAGCCGGAAAGAGATCTCTTTCCGGCTGATTTTTGTCCTCAAAGCGAAGGTCACAGACTGTGAATGAATTCGCAGTCTCTCTGTGCACAGATTTCCGCATCGCCGTCTGTCCCGTAGCAGTGGTAGTATTCACGCTCACTGACGAACCAGACCGGGATGCCCTGTCCCTTGGCGGCGGCAGTGAGATCCTTCCAGTCGATGATGCCGTTGCCGAGCTCAACGTTGAAGTTGCGCGCTTCATACATCATACGCTCCTGTTCCGGGGAGAACTTCGGCGCGCCGTTTATGAACTTCGGGGGCCCCATGTCGAGGACCTTCTTCGGAAAATGCTCCCGCTCCTCCGCATCCTTCGCAATTCGGTTGCACTCTTTCACATGGATGATATGGAAACGGCCGGGGTATTTCCGGATGATCTCGGCAGGATTCGCACCGGCGAACTGCACCCAACCCACATCGATCTCCATTCCCACAAGAGACGGATCGGTGTTCTGAAGGATCAGATCATAGGGGGTGACCCCTTCCGGTTCACTCTCGACCTGCCCGAACTCATGGGCATGGTTGTGGATCAGGTTGAACATTCCGGCTTCTTTGACTTTCCTGGAAAAAGCATTGACTTCATCGCATGCGCGCAGGATCTCATCGCGGGAAAGATCTTTCGGGCGGAATCCGGCGACGTCATATTTTGCCCCCATGAAGGCGCCGTATTCCAGTTCCTCCGGTGTGCTCAGGTTCATGACGCTGATCATTTCAAGATCAAGATCGCAGACATATTTTCTGAAATCAGGCAGGGTCATTCCAGCGGTATTTGCACCGATCCCTTCGATGCCGTCGTATCCGTACCGGGAAAATTTGGCCAGGGCGTCATAGAGCAGTTCAGGGGTCCTGTCCTGCTTGATAAGGGAATAGACCTGCGCGTAAGCTTTTGTTGCCATGAATGTTTCCTCCAGATGTGTATATTTGGTTATGTTCACGCGCCGGAACTCCGGCGACGCTGCAGACGGATTGCAGGAGATTCAGGGATCGAACACCGTGGGATCTGTTTCCCATCCGCGGTCCAGCAGCTGAAAAACGGTCGCTTCCGGTACTCCATCACTCTCGTCCGCGATGTCACGACTGTTTTTCAGCTTCAGGCGGGTTTCATATTTGCGGAGTTCTTCGATCGTGAAACCCAGGCCGAGCTCCTCCGCAAGAGGAAGCATGGTTTCCTGAAGAAACGGTTCGCGGATCTCCCAGCTGCCGGGGTAGGCATTCTGCATTTCTTCCAGTCTTCGGGCGACTGTTTCGTCTTCAGCCAGAAGGCGGTAAAACTTCTCGATGTTTTCGATCATGGATGTACTCCTTTACTGTGCGGACGGATCGGGAACATGGATCTGTCGCTATTGTAGCATACCGGGAAAAAGAGGGCAAGAAGCCGGATATACAGAATCTAAAAATAAAAAATGTATGAACATTGTTTTTTCGATGTAGCATTATTTCCGAAAGTGTCGTATAAGTAAGTCATGGAAAGTATGTAATACATGCGAAGCTAAATGGAAGGAGACGGATGATGGAGAACGAACCTGTAAAATGCGAACAGTGCGGAGCGGATCTTCCGGAAGGGAGCGGAGTCTGTCCGGAATGCGGAGCCCCGGTTTCGGGTGCGTCCGTGCAGAACGAAGCGGAAACGGAACTGCAGGGAGCAGAACAGCAGGGAACGGCAGACGTCCAGGAACTCCCGGCCGTGTCCGAACCGGCGCGGGAGAGCCGGAAAGAGCGGAAGCAGCGTGAAAAAGAGGAAGCCAGGCTGGAAAGAGAGCGGGCGAAACAGGCTGCGAAGGAGTCAAAAGCGGCTGCACGGGCAGCAAAGAAAGCGGAACGGAAGTACCGGAACATCCCCACGGTGATCATCCTGGTTCTGATCCTCATCGCTCTTACAGCGGGTCTCGGTTTTCTCGGATGGGAATATATCGGGTCCCGTTCGGTGATCGACAGTCTGACGGCAGAAAACAATCAGCTGGAAACAGAGGCCGGTGATCTGACGGAAAAGCTTGCACAGAAAGAAAACAGGATCAGTGAACTGCAGTCGGAGATCGAAGAAAAACTGGGGCTCATCTCCCAGGGAGACGCGAAGACCGAAGAATATGCAGAAACGGTAGAAAAGCTGGAAAAACAGCTGGAAACAGACCGGACGAGAATCGAAGAGATCCTGAAACTGATTGCGGAGAAGGAACCTCTCGGCGGGGCTGTTTCAGGAAAATACAGGGCGGATCGCTCGATAATCATAGCAAAAGACGGAGATTCGATCCCGCTTTCCTTCTCCGCACAGTACGGAGAGAAAAACACGGCAGTCGAATACAGTTTCGAGAAGGGGACCCGCAATATCGATACGGTCTCTCTTTCCGGAAACAGTGTAACGGGAGAGCCCTCCCTGGTCACTCTCTCGGTAAAGAAAAAGGCAGCCGAAGAAGACGCCCTGGCGATTCTGAAATTTACGAATGACCAGAGCGATGATTTCTTCTATATGATCATCATAGTAAAATGACCTGAAAACCGCCGGCAGTTTGCCGGCGGTTTTTTGCAGCGAGGTTAAGTATTACGTAAATTATAATATGTAAATGTTATTATGTAGCTTTCAGCGTGGAAAAACCGCTTGCTTTTCCCGTATCCGTCTGCGTATAATGAGCAAAAAAGCTCGAGAGGAAGGGAATAATGGCGAAGGCGGAAAAAACCAACGTGATGCGTCTGCTGGACAGCAGAAAGATTCCGTACCGTTTCCATTATTACGGGGATACGGATGCGGTCAGCGGAACAGATGTTGCCTCCGTGCTCGGAGAGCCTCCTGAGAAGGTCTTCAAGACGCTGGTGGCTGTAGGAAAAAGCAGGCAGGCTTATGTATTTGTTGTTCCTGTCGAAAAGGAACTTGACCTGAAAAAAGCGGCTGCAGCAGCCGGAGAAAAGAGTATGGAAATGCTGAAGGCAAAAGAACTTCTCCCGCTGACCGGTTATGTTCACGGGGGATGCTCTCCGATCGCCATGAAAAAACCGCTGCCGACTTTTCTGGATTCCTCTGCTCAGTTCCAGGATACGATCTGTGTGAGTGCAGGCAGGATCGGCTTTCAGATCGAAATAGGACCTTCTGACCTTACCGGACTTACCGGCGCGTCTTACAGAGACCTGACATAAGGGGAAACAGACAATGCTGGACTACGGGAATAAAAGCAGCACGTGCTGCTTTACAGGACACCGGCCGCAGAAACTTCACCAGGAGGAAGACGAGGTACGGAAGGGACTAGAGGCAGCCGTCAGGCAGGCATATTCGGACGGTTACCGTTGTTTTATAAGCGGGATGGCGATGGGAGTGGACCTGTGGGCCGGGGAGGCTGTCATAGAATTCAGATCGCAGCATCCGGATGTCCTTCTGATCGCCGCGATCCCTTATCCGGGGCAGGAGAAGCATTTTCCCCGCGAGTGGAAGGAGATGTACGCAAGAGTCCTCTCTGCATGCGATCACGCGGAGATCCTTGCCGGGGAATACCGGAAAGGTGTATTTGCGCTGCGTGACCGGTGGATGGTGGACCACAGCAGCCGGATCATTGCCGTATACAATGGCGAACCCGGAGGTACGGCGCTTACGATCGCCTACGCGAAACGGGAAGGGCTGGAACTGAGAGGAATATAGAGAACCATGAAAAGGAGCAGGCTGCAGCCTGCTCCTTTTCATGTATGTAAACTCATGAATGCCCCGGCACCCGAAGCGCACGCATCGCATTGAGGACGGCCAGCACCATCACGCCCACATCGGCGAAGACAGCAGCCCACATTCCGGCGATCCCCAGCGCGCCGAGAAGAAGACAGCCGAACTTGATCAGAAGGGCAAAGGCAATGTTTTCATAGACGATGCGAAGGCACTTGCGGGCGATTGCAATGGACAGAGAGATCTTCACCGGATCATCATCCATCAGGACCACATCAGCGGCTTCAATCGCGGCGTCCGATCCGAGGGCGCCCATAGCGATCCCTACATCAGCCAGCGTAAGGACAGGGGCATCGTTGATCCCGTCACCGGCAAAAGCCAGTTTCTGCCGCTGTCCGCTTTCCTTCAGTAGCATTTCGACCGCCGCAACTTTGTCGCCCGGGAGAAGTCCGCTCCGGTATTCCCGGATACCAACGCGTTCCGCAGTCTGGCGCGCGGCGCTTTCCGAATCACCGGTAAGCATGACGATCCGGGTCACTCCTGTTTTTTTCAATGCTTCCATAGCGGCCTGGACATTGTTTTTCTCCATGTCGGAGATAAGAATATGTCCGGAGTAGACTCCGTCGATGGCGATATGAACGATCGTGCCGGCGCTGCGGCAGGGAATGAACTCGATGCCCAGTTCTGACATCAGTCGGTCGTTTCCCGCAGCGACGTGCTTTCCGTCCACGGTGGCAAGGATCCCGCGGCCGCTGAGTTCCTGTATATCGGAAACACGGCTTCGATCCGGCTCGTGGCCGTATGTGCGTTTCAGACTCTGGCTGATGGGATGGGAGGAAGCACTTTCCGCGAGAGTCGCATACTCGATCAGATCCTCTTCAGAAAGAGAGGAGTGGTGGATGCCCTGTACTTCAAATACACCCTGCGTGATGGTGCCCGTCTTGTCAAACACGACTGTCTTCACATTCGAGAGCGTCTCAAGGTAATTCGAGCCCTTGATGAGGATCCCCTTTCTGCTTGCCCCGCCGATCCCGGCAAAGAAACTCAGCGGAATGGAGACAACGAGAGCGCAGGGACAGCTTATGACGAGGAAAGTGAGAGCGCGGTAGATCCAGATGCTCCATAAAGGATCGCGGTTCGTCGCGATAGCGGCAAGCGGAGGCAGAACGGCGAGCATCAGGGCGCCGAGAACAACGACAGGCGTATAGATCCGGGAAAACTTCGAGATGAAGTTCTCGGACCGGGATTTGTTGGAAGCGGAGTTTTCAACCAGATCCAGGATCCGCGCAACAGTTGAATCCCCGTATTCCCGGAGCGTGCGTACTTTCAGAAGTCCGGTCAGATTGATGCAGCCGCTGATGAGCTCGCTGCCGGGAAAAACATCCCGGGGAAGACTCTCGCCCGTAAGTGCGGCTGTATCGATGGCGGAAGTACCCTCCAGAATGTAGCCGTCAAGCGGGATCCGTTCTCCGGGCTGGACCACGATATCGCTTCCGACCGGAACTTCTTCTGGATCCATCTGTATAAGAACTCCATCCCTTTCAACATTCGCATGGTCCGGACGGATATCCATGAGAGAAGCGATACTTCTGCGGCTCTTCCCGACGGCGATGCCCTGAAACAGTTCTCCGATCTGGTAAAACAGCATGACGGCGACCGCTTCGTTGAATTCAAAGGATTTCTGCAGGATCGCCAGAGCGATGGCGCCGAGTGTGGCGACAGCCATGAGGAAGTTCTCATCGAGAAAACGTCCGTTCCCGATCCCGAGGACGGCCTTTCGAAGCACATCATATCCAATGATGAAATAAGCGCCGGCAAAAAACGGGCATTGCAGCCACACAGGAAGCGGAATCAGGTTGACGATCAGAAGAAGGCCCGCGGATAGAAGGATGCGCACGAGCATTTTCTGTTGTTTTCGATTCATTGGAGCAGGTTCCTTTAATAACGATCTGTTGCGGGATGAGATCAGAATTCGATCTCGCAGTCTGGTTCAACTTTTCTGCATTCTTTCAGAACGCTTTTCATGACCCTGGCCGGATCAGCTCCGTCTTCGAATTCCACATTCATCTTCAGAGCCATGAAGTTTACGGAACAGGATTTCACACCGGGAACCCTTCCCGCCGCCTGTTCCATGAGATTGGCACAGTTTGCGCAATCAACTTCGATCTTGTAACTCTTCTTCATGGTGAACTTCCTTTCCAAAAAAACGATTAAGCAGTTGTTTAATCTTATGATCGGAGTATAATGAGTCCGTGGACGAAAGTCAACGCCTCAGCGCCGCGCTCTTCTGAAAGGGAGAAAATACTTTCCAAAAAGGAGAATAGACGATGGACTTCGATCGGATAAACGAAAACCCGGAGGGCACGAGGGGGAACACACTGCGGCAGCAGCTCAGTCTGGGAGGGGATTTCGCCGCGGTGGCGGAACTTTTCCGCCTGCTGGATGACAGCAGCCGCGTGCGGATCTTCTGGCTCCTCTGTCATTGTGAGGGCTGTGTGATCGAATTGGCGGAGATGACCGGCATGTCGAGTCCTGCACTGTCTCATCATCTGAAACTCCTGCGGGAAGCGGGAATGATCACGGCGCGCAGGGAAGGGAAAGAGGTATATTACCGCGCATCGGAGACTCCGGCCTGCAGGCTGCTCCACAATGTGATCGAAAAGGTCATGGAGATTTCCTGCCCGGAAACGGAAACGGGGAATGAAAAGCAGGTCAGGGCGTCCTCGGAACAGATCGAGACAGTGCGAAGGATGCATGATGAACTGCTGCAGCATCCGGAAAGAAGGATCACGATCGATGAACTTGCGCGGCAATACCTGATCAACCCGACAACGCTGAAAGAGGTTTTCAAAGAGGTATACGGAGATTCCCTGGCCGCGCATATGAAGGAGCACAGGATGGAAAAAGCCGCTGAACTGCTTCTGCGAAGTGATGAGAGCATCTCCGCTGTCGCCGGAGCGGTCGGATATGACAGCTCCAGCCGTTTTTCTGCAGCGTTCAGAGAGCGTTATCACCTGCTTCCGAAAGAGTACCGCCGGCTGTACAGGAAAATTATGTAAACCAATTGGCGGGGGAGAGAACACGTTCTTTTCCGGCCGAGAGAGAATCAAAAAAAGCTTGGGAAAACGGCATGTCCGCTGATGGATTTGACTGAATACCGCTTGACATACCAGGCCTGAATCAGTAAAATTATACAAGTATAACCTCTCTGCACTGTAATATTCCTGCAAATACCGGATAAAAGGAGAATACGAGATCAATGGATATCATGGAGAAAATATATGCGCGTGCGGCAGAAGATCCGCAGCGTATCGCATTCCCGGAAGCGACCGATGAAAAGATCCTTCTGGCGGCCAGAGAATGCTGTGACAAGGGCCTGATCATACCGGTCCTCGTAGGTGATTCTGCTGCGATTCGGGCAGCGGCCGAAGGATTCGGGATCAGCCTGGACGGAATGGAGTTTTACGACACTTCCGACGCAGAGGCCGTAGCGGCACTGATCGCGGAGTATGCTCCGATGAATGAGATGCTCTCGGAAAAGGCCCTCACCAAACGTGCCGCACGCGACTGCATGTTCCCTGCGCTGTATCTGCTTGCTGTAGGCAAGGTGGATGCGATGTTTGCCGGTATGACCCATACGACCGGAGAAGTCATTCAGGCGGGCATGCTCATCATCGGCCTTGAAGACGGGATCATCACACCGTCCTCCGTCGGCATTGCAAAGATCCCCGGATTCAACGGATCTGAAGGCGATCTTCTCTGCTTCGGAGATTCCGCTGTCTGTGTCAATCCGAATCCGGATGAGCTGGCGTCGATCGCCATTGCGGCCTGCGATACCGTCAAGGGACTGATGGACTGGGATCCCCGCTGTGCCATGCTCTCCTATTCCACAGACGGTTCTGCCGAGAGTCCGCTGGTGGATAAAGTCCGCCAGGCCCTCGCCATCGCTCATGCGACCAGACCGGAGTATAAGATCGACGGCGAATTCCAGCTCGATGCGGCGATCGATCCCCGCGTTGCGGCAAAGAAAGTCAAAAGAGAAAGTGAAGTGGCCGGAAAGGCGAATATCGTTATCTGGCCGGATCTCAATGTCGGCAATATCGGCGTGAAGCTCGTTCAGTTCTTCTCCCATGCGGATGCATACGGCCCGCTGCTGCAGGGCTTTAAAAAGATCGTCTGCGACTGCTCCAGAAGCGCTCCCGTCACGGAGCTTGTGGGGAATATCGTTATGGCGGCCGTGCGTGCCCAGAGCCAGAAAAAGTAATTAATTAAGATAAACGGAGGAACCTATATGAATCCCTTTAATCAGACCAACCCCAGACCTTACGGTCGTTCGGTTTCCATTATCGGTGTTGGCTGCACCCCCTTTATGGAGACGCTGAACAACCCCGAAACGGAGGGACTTACCGACGGTGAACTCTTTGGTTACGCCGCCCTGAAGGCGATGGAAGACGCCGGAGTCACACCCAAGGATGTCCAGTTCTATTATCATGGCTGTGCAAGCCCGCTGAACGGCAGCAACTATCTTACTCCGAACATGCAGGTCGCGGAATGGTTCGGTATGCGCGGCAAAGCTTCTGTACACCACTCCGAAGCCTGCTGCACGGGATATCTTGCCGTGGACATTGCCGCGCAGGCGATCGCGTCCGGCAAGTATGATATTGTCCTCACCGGCGGTATCGATTTCGGCGATGCTCTGGCCGAACAGGGCGTGCCTGCCCACATGCGTCACCATTTCTCCTTCGAAGAGTTCCAGCGTTCCACCGAGTGGCTCACGGACAACGCCTATTCCAGACATCTGCTTGCCAATGTCGGCCACGACTACGGCGCTGTCTGGTATCAGGAGAAAGCGGGCCTCACAGATGATGAGATCGACAAAGCTCTCTGCAAACTTGCCATCATTGCCCGCGAGAATGCCAAGAACAATCCGCTTGCCATTGATCATAAGACCTATCAGGAAGAAGCCAGGGAAGCCGGGTACGACGACGTGATGGAATACATGCAGTCCGACCTGAACCCCAAGATCGGACAGGCCCAGCGCATCACCGGACTGGAGCACAAGTGTGACGGCGCGACCTGCCTGATCCTCTGTGCTACCGATCTGGCGGAGAAATACACCAAGAACAAGCCCATCGAGATTCTTGGAGTCGGCAATTCCGCCCTTGAAGCCAGCAACCCGATCCTTGAGATCGACGCTACCCGTGAAGCCTGCCGTCAGGTCTATAATGAGACCGGACTGACGGGGGATGACATCGACCTGATGTATATCAATGACTTTATCATCACCTCTCAGCTTCTTGCTTCCGAACTGGCAGGATATATCCCAGAGAATCAGGCTTGGAAATATGTGATGGATGGCCGTACCCGCTTTGACGGAGACAAGCCCATCAACCCCAACGGCGGACGCTGCGCATTCGGACATGCCCATGCGGCATCCGGGCTTGCAGACTTCTATGATGCGGTCCTGCAGATCCGCGGCAAGGCGGAAGATCACCAGATCAAAAAGCAGCCGAAAACGGTTTTCCTCCGCGGATTCGGCGGCGGCCAGAACGTCTGCACCGTGATCATCCGGGAAAAAGACTGAGAAAGGGGAAGTAGAGATATGGCTATCAAACTGGAAAGACTTGTCAAGACCTATTATGACACCCTTGAAGAGGGCAAAGTCCTCGGAAGAAAATGCCCGGTATGCGGCAATGTGGAGTGGCCTCCGGTCTATGCCTGCAATGCCTGCGGCGCCATGGAGACCGAATGGTGCGAGATGAGCGGGAAAGGTGAGATCATTCAGCTGATCCAGCCCACGGCCATGAGTCTGAAGCCGGCCTACAAACATCTTGAACCTTACGCTTACGCCTGGGTCAAATGCGCGGAAGGACCGGAGAGAAACGTGATGATCCGCGGGATAACCCGTCAGAATGCGGCTTATGTGCGTGCTCATCTGCCCTATCCGGTGCATATGGAAATCGTCCAGATGAACCGGTATAAGACCTGCGTTTTTGCCATCGATCCCATCGAGGCGGACGGAACCCCGGCCAAGGCAGCGGAACCGGCTGCAGCAGCGCCCGTGAGCGGGACGCTGGAGGCTCTCAAGGAACTGTTTGCGCAGACCTACGGTGTCGATGCTGCCACTCTGAGCGGTGCCACCCTCCTTGAGGATATGCAGGGACCTTCCGTCAAATTCGTTGGACTCGTTGCCCGTCTTGAAGATGAGTTCGATGCGGTCATTTCTGTTACGGAGGCGTCTGCTGCCAAGACGATCGGCGGCCTCGCGGCTTTGATCGACGGCGGAGAGGCAGCCCCTGCTGAATCAGCGGCCGCAGCGGCTCCTGCAGATACGGCATCAGCTGCCGGAGCCGAGGAAGAGAGCGAGACGCTTCAGGCGCTCAAAGAACTCTTTGCCAAGACCTATAAGGTGGACGCTTCCACGCTGAAAGCGGACACACCGATGGATTCATTGGAAGGACCGTCCGTCCTCTTTGTCGGCCTTGTGGCCCGTCTTGAGGATGAATTCGACGCGGTCATTTCCGTTACGGAGGCGTCTGCTGCCAAGACAATCGGCGGCCTCGCCAAACTGGTCGACGCTGAGAGAGAATAAACGAAGAAGAACACAAAAGAGCAGATCCTCCCGAGAAGGGAGGATCTGCTCTTTTGTGTCTGCGGACGAATGTGAACAAAGCATAAAAACGGAAGAAAGCAGACGGCATCGCGTTTACAAGGATAGCCTTTGATGGTAGAATACAGGCATCAGA
Organism: Oscillospiraceae bacterium; assembly: GCA_017632775.1. GTDB lineage: Bacteria > Bacillota > Clostridia > Oscillospirales > Oscillospiraceae > Limivicinus. The sequence continues at coordinate 33,892 of JAGBQR010000034.1, forward strand.
AGCATGCGGAGAAATTCAGTGAGGGATCGGTTTATAAAAAAGCGGGAAGAAGGCTCCGGAGCGGAGGAAAAGATCCGGTTCCGGGACCTCTATGTCCGACCGCCAAAAGAAAAAAAGCCCGGGAAGATCTACGGGCTTCTCTTTGTCGCGCTCTGCGTTGCCGGATTCGGTTTTCTGCTTCGGAAAGATGCGGAAGATCGCACGGAGCAGATCCCCGGAACAGAGTTGACGGAGATAATCACAGAAAAAGCGGTGGAAGAAAAACCGGAAGTCACGATCCCGAGTTATTCACAGAACCCCGGACAGGCTCAGGTCGTATATGACCGCTATGAGATCAATTCCATCGTCTATGAGGTCCGGGGGGCTGCCGCCTACGTGGTGGGGACGGTGGGAAACAGCAAAAACGTAAAATACCTCACGGTGGAGCAGACTGTACTGTTCACGTACCCGGTCGTGGAGATCTGTGAGGATGCTTTCCGTGACTGCACCAAGCTGCTGAAGATCCATATCCCGGACAGTGTCATCATTCTGGGGGAGCGGGCGTTTTACAACTGTGAGCGCCTGGAAAAGGTACGCCTCTCTGAAAACCTCGTTACGGTCGGTAAACAGGCGTTTGCAGGCTGTTCCTCTCTGCAGACCATCGCTGTCCCGTCCTCTGTGAAAGAACTGACAGCGGATGTTTTTGAAGGCGATACGTCCCTTCTCCGGGTAACGATCCCGGAATCATGCCGGATACCGGCGGGGGAGGATCCGTTCGGGCTGGGTCCGCTGCTGATCCTGGAATGGTATTAAAGAAAAACCGGTCCCTCAAGGGACCGGTTTTTCTTTCAGACATCCTTCATGAATTCGATGCATTTCACAGGGCAGTTCTGTACACATTTGCCGCAACCGTTGCAGAGTGTGTAGTCGATCCGGGCAACGTTGTAATGCAGGGTGATGGCTTTCTGCTCACATTCCCGGACACATCTTCCGCAGGCGATGCAGCCGGCCTTGCACTGCTTCCGGGTGTCCACGCCCTTTTCATGGTTGGCGCACATGACGGTAGGCCTGGGCTCGCGCAGAGGCGGATAGAGATAAATGATCTTTTTCGGACAGACATCCTTGCAGGAGCCGCAGCCCGTGCATTTATCCTTATCGATCACGGCAACACCGTTCTCGATACGGATTGCATCAAACTTGCATACCCGTACGCAGTCCCCGAAGCCGAGGCAGCCGAAGGGGCAGGAGCGGTTTCCGTTATATACGGAGTTACAGGCCGAGCAGGTCGGTATTCCATTGTATTCAAAGCGCTGTGACGTGTTGTCCAGATTTCCTCGGCAGGCGACAAAGGCTTTGTACGGTTCGGTATCTCCTGCGTCCGTGCCCATGATCTCGGCTATTTTCGCTGCGGTGTCCGCACCGCCGGGAACACAGCGGTTTACAGCTTCACCTCCGACGATCGCCTTGGCGTATGCCGCGCATCCGGCAAATCCGCAGGAACCGCAGTTGGCTCCCGGGAGTGCCTCTGTGATCTCGCCGACCCGGCGGTCTTCCTTCACGGCAAGGATCCGGGAGGCAATCACCAGCACGATCCCGCCGACCAGACCAACAGCGGCGATTACGATAACAGCTATCATGATTCCATTCATACAGAAAACCTCCTTAAGCCCCGAAGATGTTCTCCACGAGCCCGCCGAAGCCGGTGAAGCATAGCGCCACAATGGCGGCGGAGATCAGGGTGATGGGCAGATCCTGGAAGGATTTGGGCGGTCTGGCGCGTTCCACGCTGCGGCGAACGATAGAGAACAGGACCATTGCCAGCAGGAATCCGAGTCCCGCACCGACGGAGCAGATCATCGATTCAAGAAAATTGTATCCTTCATCGATGTTCAGGATCGTCACGCCGAGCACGGCGCAGTTGGTGGTGATGAGGGGCAGATAGATGCCGAGGGCGGAATAAAGGGGCGGAACATATTTACGCAGTACGAGTTCCAGCAGCTGAACGAGGATCGCAATGACGAGAATGAACACGATCGTCTGGAAGCTTTCCAGATGCCACAGTTCCAGCAGCTGCTGCAAAGGCCAGGTTACCGCGGTGGCAAGGGCCATGACGGCGGTAACGGCAAGACCCATGCCCGAGGCGGAATCCATCTTTTTACTGACGCCGAGAAAAGAGCAGATCCCGAGAAATTTGACGAGAACATAGTTGTTCACCAGGATCATGCTGAAGAAAATCGATGCAAGTTTAGCGGCTGTCATGCTGTTACATCCTCCTTACTGCTGATTTCTGCGGAGGCAGGTTCCGTGTTCACGGCTTCTTTCTTTCTGTTTTTGCGAAGATCCAGATATGCGGCGGCGGCCATCAGGATTCCGAATACGAAGAAGCCGCCGGGAGGTGTGATGAATACGATCATCGGCGGGATCGGAAGATGGAGATTCAGACCGAATATGCTTCCGTTTCCGAGAATCTCACGGATCGTTCCCATGAGCACAAGAGTGAGCGTGAAGCCAAGACCCATTCCGAGTCCGTCCAGCGCTGAGTCAAATACTTTGTTCTTGGAGGCGAACATCTCCGCTCTTCCGAGAATGATGCAGTTGACAACGATCAGAGGCAGATAAACACCGAGCGAGGAGTTCAGAGCCGGCAGATAGGCGCGTACCAGCAGCATCAGGATCGTGACGAACGTTGCGATGATGGTGATATAGGCGGGAAGACGGACTTTGGAAGGAATGACGTTCCGGAGAGCTGAAATGGCGATGCCGGAAAAGATCAGGACGAATGTGGCGCTAAGACCCATTCCGAGACCATTCATGGCCAGGGTCGTGACGGCCAGGGTGGGACAGGTGCCCAGAACAAGACGGAGAGCCGGGTTTTCCTTTAAAATACCGTTGAGGACAATATCAGCTTTTTTCATGATGCGTTTCCTCCGGTTACAGTCTTATAGGCTTCCATGGCAAGGTTGATGGCGGAAACGGACGCCCGGGAAGAAATCGTTGCGCCGGAAACGGCGTCGATCCCGTCCAGGGTCAGTTTATCGGCTTTCTTTCCGGAAAACTGTTCATAGAAAGAAGGAAGAGTGACCTTCTGGCCGAGTCCCGGGGTTTCGCTGTTGTCCATCATGACGACGCGGATGATATTTCCGGAATCGTCAAAACTGACGGCTGCCGGGACCTGGCCGCCGTACCCTCTGGACTGTGCGGTGATCACATAGCCGGCACCATTGTCTGCTTTCAGCACCGCGGTGACACCATCGATCTCACAGGGGAGCTGTGTGAAGGAATCGGCTTCGGGAAGCACCTCATAATAGACCTTATAGGTGCTTTCACGAACGTTTTCACTGATTATAGGGGCAGTCAGATGATCTACTTCTGCAAGCAGAAACGCGGAAACAGCCGCGATCGCAAGAAGAACAAGAACCGGCTTGATGTATTCTCTCCAGGATTTCATTTCTTCGCGGCACCTCCTCCCAGGGGGACCCTTCTGGTCTTCTCATTGATAATGGGTACCAGAAGGTTCATGAGCAGGATCGAGTAGCTGACACCTTCGCGCATGTTTCCGAAGAAGCGGATCATGCACGTAATGACGCCGCAGCCTGCGGCAAATATGATCTTCCCGAGATGCGTGTAGGGAGAGGTCACATAATCAGTCGCCATGAAAATGGCTCCGAGGAGGAGTCCGCCGGACAGGACCTGCTGCAGGGGATTATAACCGAAGATCCAGCTGAGCACGAAGACGGTTCCGACATATACAGCCGGGATCGTGATTTCAATCGTATGTGTGACAAGCAGCCAGATGAGTCCGGCCAGGAGTGCTACGGCACAGGTTTCACCGATCACTCCGCCATGTGTTCCGAGCAGAAGATCCATCAGAGGAAGTCCTGCCTTGCCGGCGGCGAGCGGAGTGGCGGAGGTGAGCGCGTCACAGGCTTGGAAGAGCCGCGGATAGGTGTATGAGGTCATCAGAGAGGGAAAACTGACCGCCAGCGTGATCCTGGCGACGATCGCCGGGTTGGCGAAGTTGTAGCCGATCCCGCCGAACAGCTCCTTCACCACGATGATCGCGACGATTGCCCCGATGACCGGTATATACAGAGGAATGGAGGCAGGCAGGTTGAAAGCAAGCAGCAGACCGGTGATTATTGCGGAGAGGTCTCTGATGGACTGCTTTTCCTTCCGGACAGCGCACCATGCAGCTTCACAGAGCACAGCGGAAGCCACCGAGACGGCTTCTACCAGCAGAGCACGGAAACCGAACAGGATCACGGAGGCGACCAGGGCAGGCATCAGGGCGAGGATCACGTTCAGCATGATGGATTGCGTCGTGTCTTTGGAGCGAATATGCGGAGAAGCGGAAACAATATAGTTTTCCTGCATATCCATTATTTTTTACCCCCTTTCCCGCTTTTTTTGAGGATCCCCTTGGAGAGTGTCATTACTTCTGTCAGCGGACGTTTGGCCGGACAGACATAGCTGCAGCAGCCGCAGCCGATACAGATATCCACATTAAGGCCTTCAAACTTATCAAATTCATAGCGTTCAAACGCCATCCCGATTTCCACAGGAGAAAGGCCCATGGGACAGGCACTGATGCACCTTCCGCAGTGGATGCATGGCGTGATCTCCGGGGTTTTTGCCAGTTTCTCGGAGAAGGCAAGTACTCCGTTGTTCTGACGCACGATGGGGTAATCTGTCCGGAACTGTGCCACGCCCATCATCGGTCCGCCGAGGATCACCTTCTTGGGGTCTTCCTTTAACCCGCAGTAATTGAGAACGTCCTTGATCTGTGTCCCGATGGGGACCTCGAGATTCTTGGGGTTCTCGATGGCGTCTCCGGCCACGGTCAGACGCTTGCTGACGAGAGGCATCCCTGTCTGAAGGTATTTGCCGATCGAGGAGACTGTCGTCACGTTCAGCATGATCACGCCGACCACCGTATGTCTTGCCCCGCGGGGTACGATCCGTCCGGTCGCGTTTTTGATGAGGATGTTCTGGGCGCCCTGCGGATAGCGGGACTGGAGAACACAGACATCGATCCGGTCATCGCTCGCGGCCTTTTTCGTCATCAGGTCGATCGCAGCTTCCTTGTTGTCCTCGATGCAGATCAGGCACTTGGGGATATCCAGGTATTTCAGGCATGCATCGATTCCATAGAGAATGGTGTCGGGATGCTCGAGAAATTCACGGTTGTCCGTTGTCAGATACGGTTCACATTCAGCTCCGTTGATGAGCAGAGTGTCGATGTCAGGCAGGTTTTTCGGCTGCACCTTGATATCGGTCGGAAAACCCGCTCCGCCCAGTCCGACGATACCGGACATGCTGAGCGCGTCCACAAAGCTGGTGAAGTCGTGGACTTCAGGAGGCTTGATGGAAGGATCCGGTTCCTGCAGACCGTCCGGCTTGACGATGACGATCGTTTCGCCCATACCGGCTTTATGAAAGATCCTTTCGATGCCGGAAACCGTCCCGGAAACACTGCTGAAAATATGCATGCTCATGGCTGTCGGCGCTTTGCCTACCATGGTGCCCACATACACATGGTCACCCTTTTCAACGCAGGGCACGCACGGGGCGCCGGTATGCTGGACCATGGAAATGACGACCTGTTCCGGGAGAGGGAGATACTCAGTGGGGAAGTTTGCCGTGTCCTTGTGATGCCGGATTTTGAGACCGCCGGTTTTCTGCCTGGTACCGGCATATTTGAATACATCGCTGAATCCCATAGTCGTTTCCTCACGTACACAGTTTGTTAATTTATGAACAAAGTATAACTCTATTTGGGAGTAACTGTCAAGAAATTATCAATCATTTTTTAAACTTCTTTAAAAATGTACGTTCTGCATAATAAGGAGAGGGGAATGCGTACGGAATTGTCGAAAAGCGACAGAAGACGGAACGCCCGGGAAGAGAAAACGGAAAAAACAGATGCAATTTCTCTGCAAAAGAAAAGAAAACAAAAAAACTATTTAAAAATCCGAAAGAATAAAGTATGATAAACACAGTAGATCAAGTCAATTGATGAACGGGAGGAAAAACAGAATGGAAGAAAATGAAATCCGGGAAGAAATGGACGTAGTGGCAACGGAGTTCTTTGCCGTTACGGAAGACCTCATCAACAGCAATGAAGCCATGAAAGCGGAGATCCTTGCAAATGTCCAGGATCTTGTGAAGGAAGTTCAGGAGGCCAGTTTTGATACACAGCAGTCGATCGATGGGCTGAAGGAGGTGCTGACCGCTTCACCGGATTGCTGCCAGGCAAAAGCGGAAACGGCTTCTCCTGCAGGGGATGTCTGCTGTGAGGAACTGAAAACCCTGCTCGAGCAGCAGAAGAAACTGACGACACTCAGTGCGGTGGCCGCAGTCATTGCCGCGATAGCAGCAGTCATCGGACTCTTTTTCTGATTGCTCCGTATAAAAAACAGCGCCGTTTCGGGAAGGTACCCGAAGCGGCGCTGTTTTTCAGTCGATATGAATGCACGATTCCATCAGATCCGCTGCACGGACAGCCGGATTGTGATAGTGTTCACGCTTTTTGGATGCGCTGCCGATCGTAATGGCTTCTTCCGGGCAGAACTGCAGACAGCGGAGGCACTGGATGCAGTCGGTGCCGATGGAGGCTCTTCCGTTGACGATGCGGATGTTTCCTTTCGGGCAGAGCTTTACGCACTGTCCGCATGCGATGCAGCGTGCGCTGACTGAGAAGTCTTTTGCCTTTTTTGCGACAAGCGCCGGCCAGGCTTTGCTCTCCAGAGCGTTGAGAGGATTATAGGGGATTTCCTTTTCAGAGAATTTCCGGGCGATCACATCGTCTGCAATCTTCCCCGCCAGTTCCTCGGAACGCTTCTGCGCAGCCTCCACGGAAAGCGCAGGCATCATCAGCGTGTGGGGGAAAAGCCAGATGCAGGAGCAGTGATGCGAGATCTGTGCCCAGTAGTTGATCGGTATGATCTTGCTCAGCTCCTTCAGACCGATGCCCGGATAGCCGGAATAGCTGCAGATGCCGTACAGATAGGAGGAGAAGCTGAAATCGATCTTTTTCAGCATCTCGCGGACGCCGAGCGGAAGACCGCCCGCATGGCAGGGAACCACGAAACCGACGGTTTTGGCGTCGCGTACATCAACAGGACCGGAAAGCCGGTCCAGCTGGAAAATATCCGTGTCACCGAGTTTCCCGGCTATGGTCCTGGCAATGTGGAAACAGTTGCCTGTCCCGGAAAAACAAAAGATTACGTTCTGACTCATGAATACTCCTTTCCGCTTGCGGAAGATTCTGATTTCTCATAGACCCATTTTATCATGATACAGGGAGAGTTTTCAATGGGAAAACGCTCTGTGAAGGGGAAAAGATGTTTATAGAACGTTCACAAAAAGGGGGCGGTTCTTTAAGGTTGGATTAAGTAATGCAGGGTAATATGGAGCCATCATAAAGAAAAAAGGAGAGATGGATCATGAACGAAGAATTGGAACGTGATAATCCGAAGGGACCGGAGGAACCGCAGACGGTCGAAAACAGCACGTATGCTTATGCATATCAGCCTGTCCGTCCGGCGCAGCCGGCCGAGCCGAAGAGAAGAAAGGGAACCTGGGTACGTGTGCTGGCGCTTCTTCTCTGCTGTGTGCTTCTCGGAGGAGCTGCCGGGATCGGCGGAACGCTGCTGATGCACAGGCGCCTCACTTCTGCGGAAGATGTGAGTGAAGCGGAAACCGGACTGACGGAATCTTCGCCAGCCGAACAGGGTCAGGAGGAGAAAGAGAAAGCTCTGCCGGAGGAAGAGGATACGCTTCTTACGGGCAGCCGGCCTTCTGCGGCAATCCGTCATACAGCGGTGGAGACCGGTGAACTGATGACGGCTGCGGAGGTTTATGCGGCCAATGTCCGTTCCACGGTCGGTATCTCTGCGGAAGGTGTGTCTGCGAATTACTGGGGTTATGCCACGCCGTTTGCCGCAGCGGGATCCGGATTCATCATCTCGGATTCGGGTTATGTGATCACCAATTATCATGTGATCAAGAGCAGCCGCAATGTATCGGTCTCTACGTATGACGGTCAGACATATGAAGCAACGATCGTCGGCGGAGACGAGAGCAACGATGTCGCCGTTCTGAAGATCGAAGCGGAGGGACTGACTCCTGTGATCCTTGGTGACTCGGACAACATGAACGTGGGCGACACGGTGCTTGCCATCGGGAACCCTCTTGGCGAACTGACCTTCAGCCTTTCCCAGGGCGTGATCAGCGCGATGAACCGGGAAGTGACCTTCTCCGGCAACCAGCGCATGAGGCTGATCCAGACGGACGCGGCGATCAACTCAGGCAATTCCGGAGGAGCTCTTTTCAATCTGTACGGTGAAGTGATCGGTATCACAAATGCCAAATACTCCGCTTCATCGTCCTCTTCATCCGCCTCTATTGACAACATCGGCTTTGCCATCCCGATCAATAATGTGCTCAAGATCATCGAGAGCATCATTGAAAAAGGAGTAGTGACCAGGCCTTATATCGGAGTAACTGTGCAGACGGTCAGTGACGAGGCTTCCATCTATGCCGCGGCAGGCGCCCGTGTGGTGAGCATTACAGAAGACTCACCGGCGGAAGAGGCCGGTCTGCAGGAAAATGACATCATTACCGCAGTGGATGGAGAAGAGATCTCTACCAGCACAGAGCTCGTAACGATCGTCACGGCGAAAGATCCCGGAGACGAACTGATCCTTTCTGTTTACAGGGAACGCCGTACACTTGAGATCCGCGTGGTCGTGGGAGAACAGGTAACCTCTGCGGAGGTGGTGAGTGAAAACACACAGGATCAGAGCTATCCGAACGGCTATGGGTACGGTTACGGAAACGGAGGCGGCAGCGGATTCCCGTACGGCTTCTTTGGCGGAGGAGTCGGATAAAAAGAGGATTTACCGCTTTCAGAATGCATGCTATAATATCCCCGTTGTCGAAAGACAGCGGGGAGGCTTTTTATGGAGAGATTTCTGCAGAAACATTTCAGAAAAGGCGTGATCGCCCTGACGGCGTTCGTGCGGTTTACGTTTCTGATTAAGGTGATAGATGTGAAACCTATCGGCCCGGAGGCGTCTGCAGTCGGATTTGCCGCATTGAACGGTTTCGTATTCCGTGTGATCGGGCAGCATGCGTTCTTCGAGAAACTCACAAAACTGCTGGGTTATCTCGCAATCCTCACTGCGGCGGGATTTGCGCTCGTTGGAGGTTTTCAGTTTCTGAAGGAGAAAAAACTCTCCGCTGTCGATAATGAGATCCTGATCCTCGGGTGCTTCTATGTGCTTGTCGTTCTGGCATATGTCTTCTTTGAACTGGTGGTCATAAACCGGCGCCCGGTGATCCTGGATCCGGAAGAAGGGCTGGAAGCATCTTACCCGTCCTCCCACACGGTCCTGGTCATCTGTATCATGGCCACAGCCCCGCGGCAGCTGGGCAGGCTCGTGCAGAATGACCGGATCTTCTATGCTTCCAAGATACTCTGTACCGTGCTGATCGTGGTAATGGTTCTGGGAAGACTGATCTCCGGTGTTCACTGGTTCACGGATATCCTTGGCGGGATCCTGCTCTCGACGGCTTTGCTTTTCGTCTATTCCGGCGCGATGGATGTGCTCGGCGGAGAACTCTGGCCGGATACGCACCCGCTGCCGGATCTGCAGCTCGGGACAAGGATCGCTGCGCTTCTCCGTCCTGCTGCGGGAAAGCGCGGATCCGGGAAAAAGTCCGCCGGACGGGGCGGCGCTCACCTGAAATGATCGAAAGGGGAAAGAGAATGGAATATCAGAGTACGCGAAACGCCGGATACCGGGCTGATTCCGTACAGGCTGTTCTTGAAGGGATCGCACCGGACGGCGGTCTATACATCGCTGACCCTGCGGAGATCCCGTTTGACTGGCAGTCTGTCCTCCGGTGCAGCGCCCGTGAAATGTCCGCCCGCATCCTGCAGGCGCTCCTTCCGGATTTCCCGGATATGCGGGGACTGGTGGAGAAAGCCTACGAAGGGAAATTCGAGACGGAAGACCTGACCCCGCTCGTGCAGGTGGGAGACCGTTATGTACTGGAACTGTTCCGTGGACCGACAAGCGCCTTCAAAGACGTGGCGCTCAGCGTTCTTCCGCAGCTGGTGACGGCCGGGCGTTCTCTGGAAGGGGCGGAAGGAGATGTGGTCATCCTTACGGCTACCTCGGGAGATACGGGAAAAGCGGCGCTGGAAGGTTTCCATGATGTCCCCGGCACAAGGATCGTTGTGTTCTATCCGTATAAGGGTGTAAGCCGTGTGCAGGAACTGCAGATGAGTACCCAGAAGGGAAAAAACGTGCGTGTCTGCGCAGTGCGAGGGAACTTCGATGATGCGCAGACAGGGGTAAAAAAGATATTCGCTGCCTGCAGCGGCCGTGATCTCGGGGGAAAAACGCTGAGTTCAGCCAATTCCATCAATATCGGGCGGCTTGCACCGCAGGTGATGTATTATTTCAAGGCATATGCGGATCTGCTTGCCGCAGGACGCATCGGCATGGGCGAAGAGGTCTGCTTTGTCGTTCCTACCGGCAATTTCGGAGATATCCTGGCCGGATACTACGCCCGGCGGCTTGGACTTCCCGTCGGCAGGCTCGTCTGTGCATCCAACCAGAACAACGTTCTTACCGATTTTATCCGCACGGGGGTGTATGACCGGCGCAGAGAGTTTTACAAAACGAATTCTCCATCGATGGATATCCTGGTGTCGAGCAACCTTGAGCGGCTTCTTTTCCTGCTCTGCAGGAACGGGGAAAAAGTGGCGGATTACATGCGCAGACTCTCGGAAGAAGGCGTGTATACCGTGGAAAAGGAACTGCTGACGGAACTGCAGAGCGATTTTGCCTGCGGCTGCTGTGACGATGAGGCCTCACTCCGGACGATCGGGGAAGTCTTCCGGCAATACGGATATCTGATGGATCCGCATACTGCCGTGGCATGGAATGTTTCCGGTCAGGTACGGGAAACGGTCGGCGGGATGCCGATGGTCGTACTGTCCACGGCGTCTCCGTATAAGTTCCCGACAGCCTGCCTGAAAGCTCTGGGCGGATCTCCGGATGAGGATGAGTTTGCCGTGATGCGGCAGCTGCGGGAGATCAGCGGCATGCCTATCCCCCGGAATCTGGCCGGACTGCAGGAAGAACCGGTCCTGCATACCGATGTGATCGGCAAAGAAGACATGCTGGACTATGTGCTCCGTTATCTGGCGGAATGAGCGGGAAGGAGAAACGAATGAACATCGTATGTCTTGATATGGAAGGGGTCCTGGTGCCGGAGATCTGGATCGCGTTTTCGGAAGCCTCCGGGATCCCGGAACTGCGGCGGACCACAAGAGATGAACCGGATTACGACAAACTCATGCGCTGGCGCATCGGCATCCTGAAAGAGCACGGGTTAGGCCTGAAGGAGATCCAGGAGACGATCGCAAAGATCGAACCGCTCGACGGTGCCCGGGAGTTTCTGGACGCACTGCGGGAAATCACCCAGGTGATCATATTGAGCGATACCTTCGATCAGTTTGCCAGTCCGCTTATGCGCAAGCTCGGATGGCCGACTATTTTCTGCAATACGCTGGAGGTGGCGGAGAACGGAGAGATCACAGGTTTCAGGATGCGCTGCGAGCATTCCAAACTCACAAGTGTGCGTGCCCTGCAGTCCATGGGATTCGAAACGATCGCCAGCGGGGACAGCTATAACGATCTGGATATGATCAGGGCAAGCCGGGCAGGCTTCCTTTTCCGCTCCACAGAGAAAATCAAGGCGGATTATCCGGAGATCCCCGCATTTGAAGCGTTCGATGACCTCCTTAACGCCATTCGCGGCGTGCTCTGATCCGGCAGTTGAACAGCAGAAAGAATCCCCGCATGTTCGGAGAACGAACTGCGGGGATTCTTTCTGCTGTCAGGTGCTACAGTTCCAGAAGCGCCTGCTCAGGGGAAGCGTGACTGAACAGGGTGAAGCGATGCATCGGATCATCCTGAAGCGATTTGAGGAACAGAAGGGATTTTAACTGCATTCGGCGGTCGAAACCGTATCCCGGAACGACCTCCTCATCCAGATTGCGCTGGGAAAAGGCTGTGTCAGAGGCGATCACGGCGAAAGCGCCTCCATATCTCCCGTCCCCGTGAACAAGAAAACGGTTGGATGGGCTCTGGCTGACGATCGTGGTGAAGATCCCGTCCGTGTGGCCGGGAGTATAGATGCAGATCACACTGTCATCTCCGAAAAGATCAAAACCACGTCCGGCAGGGCCTAGGACGGAGGCGCGGTAGTGGATCCGCTCGATGCGGTCGGCATAGGGGATCCAGCTTTCCCAGAACTCTCTCCGCTTATAGACCGTGCGGCAGGAATAAAAATATTCCAGTTCTGCACAGGCGATCCGTTTTGCTTTTCCTGCGAAATCCTTCAGCGCGGATGTGTGGTCGGCGTCCAGATGGGTCAGAAGGAGCAGATCGATGTCCTCCGGTCGTATTCCAAGGGAAGCAAGCTGCTCCGCGGCGGTTTCTCCGGGACGGATCTCCGGATCATACAGATCAAGAAGGCGGCGGGGCAGTGTTTTCCGGCAGTCGGAGGACCAGCCGGTATCGAAAAGGATGCGTCCATGCTGCGGATGTTCTAAAAGGAAGACATTGTTCGGCAGAATCTGCCGCGATTCAAAGAGGGAGCGGTCATCCAGAAAAGACATGGACCGCTTCATCCGGACATTTCCGCACGGGAGCGTGCGTATGCGGATCTTTTCCATCTTTTCCCTCCCTCGCAGTGTTTCCTGCATCCTATCACATCCGTCCGCACATTGCAATTCCCGCCGCGGAAGGAAACATGCCGGTATTTTTCCGAAAGAGAGAAAATAAAAGCCCGTATTTTATACGGATGACCATGGAGGTTCCACCGCTCCCGCGCTATGATAGGACCATAAGAAAGAGTTCATCACAGATGAAAGGAGAGAGAACCATGAAAGAGAAAAAACTGATGAAGAGCAGAGACAAGGTGATCTGCGGTGTGTGCGGAGGTATCGCCGAGTATTTCGAGATCGACCCCGTATTCGTGCGGATCGGGTTCGCAGCCTTTGTGCTGATGGGCGGAAGCGGCGTGCTCCTGTATCTGGTGGCCGCCGTGCTGATGAAAGACCCGGAGCAGAGCGGGACGGACTGAGTAAAGCGCGTTGAACAAAGACAGGAGGTGAGAGGCATGCTTCAGGTGATTTTTTCGGTTTTGCTGCTGCTGTTCCTTTTCCGTGTGATCCGGCTGGCAGTCCGGGCGGCATGGGGACTTCTGAAGGTCCTTGTGTTTGTGGTCCTTTTCCCCGGAGTCATGCTTGTGCTGGCTGGAGCAGGGCTGTTTATTCTGGCACTTCCTGCTCTTGTGATCGGAAGTGCGGCTGCAATGCTGATCCCTGCATGAAAAGAAAGATCCGGATCCGGAACGACAGTTTCCGGGCCGGATTTTTTACGTTTTGTTCACGAAACAAAGGGGAAAAGGTTTATAGTAAATGAAGAAATAAACAAGCATGAACAAATTGTTTTCCGAAGCAGAAGAGGAGAACTATGCCGATCTTTGAGGATAAACGGGAAGAACTCTCCGGCGGAGAGGTTCCGGAAGGCTTTACCGGGGAGACAGACCGGGAAAACGGAGAATACCATTACAGGAACGGATATACGCAGAAGATCTATTCCGATGCGCATTATGTGCCCGTCAGCGAGAGCGTAGATCCTCCGCGTTACTATACGCCTGCCCAGAAAAAAGAAAAGGAGCAGACGAAGAGCGGCGGAAGTAAAGCGGTCTTGATCGTGACGCTGTGCGCTTTTTTCACCTTGCTCGGCTGCGGAGCAGGGATCGGGCTTTCCTCCCGGATGACGGCCTCCCGTATCGAAGATCTCCGCGCTGAAATTGCGGATCTCTCTTCCAGACTGGATGAAGAAGAACCGCAGACCGCACCGGTCACTTCCGGAGTCCCGGAAAGCAGGAAAACGGAAGAGACTGTTCTCGCAGTGGAGAGCGGGATATCTCCTTCAGATATTTACCGGAAGGCCTGTGAGGAAGTGGTGGGCGTTACCACAGAGGTGACCTATACGAACTTTTTCGGGCAGACCAGTTCCTCGGCTGTTTCCGGCACGGGCTTCCTGATATCGTCGGACGGATATATCCTTACGAATTACCATGTGATCGAATACGCGCATAAATATAATTATGCCGTCAAAGTCATGATGCATGACGGAACAGCCTATGATGCGGCGATCGTGGGAGTGGAGCAGGACAATGACCTGGCGGTCCTGAAGATCGAAGCGGCAGGTCTGGCCTGTGCTACGCTGGGGGACAGTGATGCGCTCTCGGTCGGAGACGCGGCGTATGCCGTAGGGAACCCGCTGGGAGAACTCGAATTCACGATGACGAGCGGGACCATCAGCGCTCTTGACCGGCTGATCACGACGGATTCCGCCTCTCCGGCCATCAATATGTTCCAGATCGATGCGGCGGTGAATTCCGGTAATTCCGGAGGGCCGGTCTATAACACGGCCGGTGATGTCATCGGTGTGGTGACGGCAAAATACAAGGAGAGCGGAGTGGAAGGGATCGGGTTCGCCATCCCCATCAATGACGCGGGACTGATCGCACAGGATCTGATCCGGAACGGATATGTGACCGGTAAAGCATTCCTGGGTATCTATTATGATGAGAGCAACACTTCGATTTACAACCGTTATTACCGCAACCTGTGGGGATCGCCGAAGGGCGTGATGGTCCTCGGTATCGACCGCAACAGTGCGGCTGCCAAAGCCGGCTTTGAAGAGTTCGATACCATCACCGCGATCGACGGACATCCGGTCGAGAACTGCTCGGATCTTCTGAACCTTCTGAAAAGGTATTCCGCAGGGGACACGGCGGAAATCACCATTTACCGGGCGACTGCCGCCTCTTCATCCGGAGGTTCGATGGTCCTGACCGTTACCTTTGACGAGGCCGTTCCCCATGCCGTGAACAACGGCATGAGCCTGGCATAAACCGAATAAACACAAACGTGCATGCCCGCGGGCATGCACGTTTTCTCTGTTCCGGATCTTATCTGCTTCCGCGGGAGGCGGGCGATTTGAACGGGGGATCCGCACCGTCGGGAAGCTGCCCGATCTTGCGGAACATATAGATGGCCAGCGGCAGTGCAAGGAACAGGAAGCTCAGCAGATCGGAAGCGGCCTGGCTTACCGCAAGACCGTATTCCGCGGGAAAGCCCATCAGGGGGAACAGCTTCGGAAGTGTCAGCAGCAGAGGGATAAGAAACAGCAGCTGCCGGGACATGCTCAGCACCAGATTGCCCATGGGGCGTCCCAGCGACTGATACAGATTGGAGGTGATCATGACGGCAATGTGAGGAAGCAGCATCAGGCAGTTCGCCCGAATCTTCAGGGACCCGATCGCGTACATGGTCTCGTTTGCCTCGGAATTGAACCAGCTGATGATCCCCCGGGAGAAGATGAACATAAATGCGCCAAGGAGACACGCCACAACAGCGGCGATCCCGAAAGTGGTGTAATAGGCCTCCCGTACCCGCCTGTATTTTTTCGCGCCGTAACAGAAGCCGGCTACGGGCCCGAATCCCTGGGAGAAGCCCATGATGGCTGAAGCCACCAGACGATACATCTTGTTGGCCACGGAGATGCCGGCCAGCACCGCGCTGCCGAAGGCCTTGGCGATGTTGTTGGTCACGATGCCGCCCAGGCTCAGGAGACTCATCCGCAGAAAAGCGGGGATGCCCATGCGCGCCACTTCGGCGGCGTCTGCCTTTTCAGGCTTGAAGTTCTTCAGCCCGATCTCGAGCATAGTGGTCCGACGGATAAAGGGAAGGGCCAGGACAGCGGCGCTAACTACCTTTGAAAGCGCCGTGGCACCGGCAGCGCCGGCGACACCCCAGCCGAACACGTTGATGAAGAGGGGATCAAGGCCGATGTTCAGAACACATCCCGAAACCATGCCGATCATGGCGAAATGCGTGCTGCCTTCGCTGCGGAGCAGCTGGTTCTGGATCATCTCCGCCGTGGTGAAGGGGGCGGCAAGCAGGATCCAGAAGGCATACTGCATGGAGTATTGCTTGGCCTCCCTCGTCACGCCCAGGAGATCCACGATCGAAGAGCGGAACAGCAGGCAGAAAAGTCCAAAGAGAAGGGAAAAAGCAACGCCGATGAACAGTGTGCTGGAGCCGACCCGGCTTGCCCGCCTGTCTTCCTTTGCTCCGAGAAGCCGTGAAATATAACTGGCCGCGCCCATGGCAAATCCCATGGAGACTGCCCGCAGTATCTGCATCAGCGAGTCGTTGACGGCAACGGCGGCTGTGGCATGCACCCCCAGCTGACTCACGAACAGGGTATCCACCAGATTATAGATCGAATCGATCAGCGATGATATGACCATGGGTACCGCTACTTTGGGGATCACGCGGAGCATAGGCTCCTGCAGCATCATATTCCGCCGGCGTTCCCGCGCCAGCGCCTGTTTTTCATCCATCTGATTCACCTATCTGGATATATCGAAGCTGTATTACCCGGTTACTTCGAGAAATTTTAATACATTGTATCATAAATCGTTTATCATATCAATGAAGGACTCTGTCTGTTGGCAGGCGCGGTTTCCATGTGCTATGATTTGCAGGAGAAAAGGATTCCGCCTATATATGTGAGAGAACTCCCGTATATTCCTTGCCATGAAAAACCTATTATTATAGTATATATAGTACAAATAAAAGAACAGGAAGGAGCTTCTTTTCACTTGAAACGGGCCGTCGGTGAAGAGTATAATGGTGCCGGAAAACCACCGGACGAAAGGAAAATGAAAATGGAAATCACAAAGAAACCACCATGGGCGAAATGCTCGAATACGACAGAGGCATCGCCTATGTCCTCATGCAGTCGGGGATGCACTGCGTCGGCTGCCCCTCTTCGATCCACGAGACGCTGGAAGAAGCCTGCATCGTGCACGGACTGGATGCCGAAGAGGTCCTGAAGTCCATCAGGGAGTTCCTCTCCGAGAACAAGGCCGACTGAGCGGTTGGAACAGGGATCGCGCCTGTTTTTAATGAAACAAATAGCAACAGGGTTGGCAAAAGCATGGCCAGGCCTGTTGCTGTTTGTTTTGTGAATAGTTTACATAAAAAAATTATGGTTAATAATTGCTGTTTATTCACGAAGATTCCTTTCGGATGCAAGCAGAGTGTACAGGTTACGGCACTGCTTGCGGGGCGAAGAGCAAGCGCAGCTTCTTCGACGAGCTGAGGAACAAGGGCATCTATGCGGAGTCAGGCAGAGTAAACGGTATGACCCTGAAGAACATCATCAAAGGATATGAACTGAGCGGATCCTTCTGATCCCTGCACTGCAAGGCTTTACGGGATTTTAGGCGGAACAGGCATTTTTTATGTGAGGTTTTTACAAAAAAGAAAAACAAAAAAAGGTCACATGAGTTATGCCTATTTTGCCTAATTGGTTTGACAGAAGAAACGGATCAGATATTGGAAAGATTCTTCCGGTCTGGGCAATAAGTTTACATAATGCTATTTGAAGCTTATCTTCAAAAGTCAAGAGAAGGTTTGCCTGAATAATCTCAAAGCCTTATGATGGCACGAGTGCGAACTGCGCATTTTACATAAACGCCTGTTTATAAGTATCTGAAAAACGAAAAAAGGAGATTAGTTCGGCTAATAATTCTAAGGAAGCATCATACCTGAGTTGACAAGTGACCGTACGGTCACTATAATGGGAGAACGAACGGTCACTATATGCTTTTGAAGGAGGTCCATTCATGGCAAAAGATACGAAAGAAAGGATCCTGGCAGCGGCTTTGGATATGTTCTCACAAAACGGATATGCGGGAACAAACATCCGTGAACTGACCGCTTCTCTTGGGTTGGTCAAATCATCGATGTATAAGCACTATAGCAGCAAGGAAGAGATATGGAATTCACTTCTGGACAGCATGATTGTTTACTATGATGAGCGCTTCGGATCCCCGGAGCATCTTCCTCCCGCCCCGGATTCATTGGAGGGTCTTGTGACGATGACAATGCAGATGGTGGATTTTACGGTTCACGATGAGAATGTCATCAAGACAAGAAAACTTCTTACGATCGAGCAGTTCCGGGATGAACGCGCCAGAGATCTGGCAACGAAGCACTTTCTTACTGGTCTTACGGAAATGTTCACGCAGGTTTTTACAGACATGATGGAAAAGGGACTTCTCCGCCAGGACGATCCGGCCATGCTCGCTTTTGCCTACACAGCTCCCATCTCTGCTCTCATCCATCTCTGCGACCGAGAGCCTGAGAAAACGGACGAAGCGATAATGCAGGTTGAGGCATTCAGCAGGCACTTTATCCGGATATATGGGCAGAAAAACCAGTGAAAAGAGCGCCGCAATGAATATCAAAAACACGATACTATTCTTTATTGGAAGATGACTGTATAAAACAGTTTGACGCAGATAAAAGGGAATAGATCCATTCTGTAAAAAACAAGGGATCGGAATCCTGTGAAAGATCAGGCGGCATCTGGAAATAAGATCGAGGCGGAGTACTGCGATTATCAGCGATTGAATGACGCGGGCATACACACCCCGCCATGCTTGCAGACATCGAGGCAGAGCGAATCGTAAAGGAGTACGTCGAGGTGAAACCGTCATTGACCTGGTGTGCAGCAGCGATATGGACGACTGGAGATTCGACAACTGGGGCGTCAGATGCTGGTCCCGGACGGCGGAGTTTGAAGAACACTTAAGAAAGCATGAGAAGATAGAGCACGATGAAGCATAAAACATCAATTATTCTGACGATGGTCGTCGTCCTTTCCTTGCTGACTGGCTGCGGCACAGATGGAAAGCAATCATCATCGGTTGCGGAAAGCGAGGAAGGAACCGTATTGACCGTCCGCATTATAAACCAAAGCGCCGTAAACCTGTATGGTATCGCGGTGAGCTGTTCCGCAAACGGCGAGACGCTCGGCAGTAAAGCCTGTGAGCGGATCGACAGAAACACCGGGCAAGCTGTGTATGAATTCAGTTTTGTCCCGGATGAGCTTCCGGCTGCTCCCATGGATACCTTCCGGCTCGATCTGTTCGCCGCGGAAAAAGCCGGAGAGGATTTTTCAGACTGTGGGAGCGCTGTGATCAAAAACCCGCAATCGGGAGGCGTTTATACGCTGGCGCTGAATGGAGGGGAAGCAGCTGCACTGACGCTTTCTGCGGCAGAGCGGGACGTCGAAATCTTCGCCCCTGTGCATGCGCAAAAAGAATTGTCCGCGGACTCTGCTGTCGGGCCCTGGCATCTTGCAGATGATACCGACCTGGAGACACTAAGTGAGGCCTTTCCCGGCGCGGCAGAGTTCGGCAGCGGTATGGAGATCCGCTCCGACGGTCGGATCTCCTGGTACATCGGTGCAGACGGGGCCATGGGGACCTACATCATTGAAGGCGGCACCCTGACCGCCGATGTAACCGGTGAACTGGACGGGGAGGCATATCGTATCACACTGCATCAGCCGGAGCCGGAAAAACTGGTCATGACTTTCAAGGGAATCGATTTTGTCTGGACGTATGGCAAGGGCGATTCGCTCCGGGGAGAGGATTGAAAAGATGATCGAGACAAAACGGCTGAGAATCTATCCCGCTGTGCGAGAGCAGATGAAGGCATCCATTGCCGCAGAAGCGGACACTGGACTCAGAAAGGCGTATACCGAGATGCTGGAGGGCTGTCTGCGGCATCCCGACCAGTGGCAATGGTACGCCATGTGGATGATCGAGCTGCGGGACGGATCACATATCGGGGACTTGTGTTTCAAAGGCCTTGGCGCAAACGGCGTAGTTGAGATCGGTTACGGTATTCTCGAAGAATACCAGGGTCAGGGCTACGCAGCCGAGGCAGTCGGTGCAGCTGTTAACTGGGCTTTACAGCAACCCGATGTGACCCGCGTAGAGGCGGAAACAGAGTCGGAAAACCGCGCCTCCCAACGGGTTCTTGAAAAGTGCGGGTTTCTGGCCTCCGGCACTTCTGGGGAAGAAGGGCCTCGGTTTTTCAGAGTGTTGCAGTGAAGGAACGGTAAGATATTATGGAGAACATCTTTGATTTTATGAGCGCAGCACTGCCATGGATTGCCATGGGGCTTTTGCTGGCCATCGTCTTTGCAAAGGCGTCACATGGGAAGCAGGAAAAAGAGAAAATCGAAGACCACAGTTCCGAGGGTATGGCGCTGGGCATGTGCTTCGGCGTCGCCCTGTCAGCAGCACTGCACGTCAACGTCGGCCTTGGCCTGATGGGGGGCATGGTGCTTGGTCTGCTTGTTGGCTCAGAAATTAAGAAAAAGAGCGATAACGATAAGGGAGGAAAGAGAATGAACGTCATTTACGAAAAGAAACACGCCATGACCTTTATCGGGTTTCACACGGAGATCCGCCCCGATGAGGGCTATCAGAAATGCCCTGAATTCTGGGATGAGGAATATAATGTGAAGTATGCACGGCTCTGGCAGACCATGAAGCCGGAAACGCCGATCGAGGAAGCAATCCTGGCCAACGGGATCGGGATGTATGCCATCTGCTCGGAATCCGAAAACGGCTTTGCCTACTGGATCGCGGGGCTTTATCAGGGCGGCGAGGTGCCGGAGGGGCTGGATCTGTACTCCTTCCCTGCAAGCGAGTGGGCGGTCTTTTCAACGAAAGGCCCGATGCCGGGTTCCCTGCAAACGCTGAACACCTGGGTCTGGCAGGAGTGGTTCCCGACAGAAGGGAAAAAGCGTCAGGCGAATGACATGGCGACGCTGGAAGTGTACTCTGCCGGCGATCCGCAGTCGCCGGATTACGAGAGCGGCATCTGGGTTCCAATAAAAGGAAGTCTATTGCCATAGGGGAAGAGATGAAATATACAGGTACACTGATTGCTGTTACGGACATGGAGAAAAGCAGGCAATTCTATCATGATGTGCTGGGGATGAAAGCTGTCGCCGACTTTGGCGCGAATGTTACCCTGGACGGCGGACTTGTGATGCAAACCATGGATACATGGAAGTCATTTATTCGAACGGATAAAGCTGTTCTTCCGAACTACGCCGGAGAGCTCTATTTTGAAGAAGAGGATTTAGATGCCTTCCTGGAGAATCTGAAACAGTTTGATATCTGCTATGTTCATCCGCCGTTTGAGCACCGCTGGGGCCAGCGCGTTGTCCGGTTCTATGACCCGGACATGCATATCATCGAGGTCGGGGAAAAGCTTGACGCGGTCATCCGCCGCTTCATGGAGCAGGGCTTGTCGGCAGAGGAAACAGCAGTCCGAATGGATATCCCAGTCGATTATGTGACAGCCTGCCTGAACAAGGAGTAAGGGAGGGTGAAACATGAGTGCCAGGCAGGGGCGGCTGATCTCATCACCGGTACGCGCATCCTGTGCAGTGTCGCCTTGCTGTTCTGTCAGCCTTTTTCCGCCTCGTTTTATTTCTTGTATCTTGTCGCCGGATTTAGCGATATGATCGACGGGCCTGTGGCACGAAAGACCGGCACGGTCAGCGAGCTCGGCGCGAAGCTGGATACCGCCGCCGATTTTGTGTTTGTCGCGGTATGCCTGTGGAAGCTGCTGCCCAGCCTTGCCGTTCCGTTGTGGTTATGGATTTGGATCGCCTTCATTGCGCTGATCAGAATGATAAACATCATTTCCGGCTATGTGATCCAAAGAAAGGTTGTCGCCGTGCATACGGTTATGAATAAGGTCACGGGCATTCTGCTGTTTATTCTGCCGCTGACGCTGCCGGTCGTTGAGCTTACATACAGCGCGCCGCTCGTCTGCGCGGCGGCTACATTTGCCGCAATTCAGGAAGGACATTTCGTCCGGACAGGAAGAGAGAACTAGTATACGCTGTTACGGCGCGTTTGATGTGGAAAAGCTGGTGGGTATGGGTATTGCCTGCAGTGAGATAGGGATGACAACGAATGATTTTGCAAACGAAAAGACTGGTGCTTCGGGAAATGAATACAGATGATTATGAAGCATTATATGGAACAGAGACTGTGCTTTTCCGAATGAAAACTATCAAAGATGCGCCGATTGGGAGAGCATTCGCAAGATTGTAACAGGTGCGTGAGAAAGAGACGTGCAGGAAAGCGGTCTTTGTGATGGAGGTCAAAATGATTCTTATAGTGATCAGGCATGGCGAATCCGAAGCAGATATTCTGGATGTCCACGAGGGCAGGGCTGATTTTGAATTGACTCAAAAGGGACATAGGCAGGCTGGTGCCATGGCAAAATATGTGGCCGGGAATTATCGGATCACACGTATTTACGCAAGCACGCTCAAGAGGGCGGCGCAAACTGCGGAGCACCTGTCCGAAGAGACAGGAATCGCGATCGAATTTGATCCGGATCTGATGGAGTTCAACAACGGACTGTTGGCAGGTCTCTCCCACGAAGAGGCAGACCGGCTTTATCCTCACGTAGAGAACCTCCCCATTGATCAGGCGGTGTACGGTCAGGAATCTAAGGTTGAATTCCGCAGCAGAGCCGAGAACGCACTGCAGAGAGTGCTTTCGGAAAACGGTTCAGAGTCCGTCATAGCGATCGTGACGCATGGGGGCATGGTGAACCAGTTGTACGGTGCTCTGCTTCACATGCCGATCGGAGAGAACTGCTTCTTCCGTACAGCCGACACAGGGTTCCACATTTGGGAAATTACGGAGCACGGAAGCTATGTGA
>JAGBQR010000035.1 GCA_017632775.1 Oscillospiraceae bacterium
ACGCGAAAACTCCGCCGGATGCATACAGAGCTTTTCAAAGCCGATTGCTCCGCCGGTATGATCGCCATCCGCATGGGTGATGACCACCCGGATCGGTTTATCGGTCAGGGTCTCACAGTAGGTTTTCAGATCGCCTTCAAAAGCACAGTCCACGAGAAGAGCTTCTCTTTCGCCGATAAAGAGAAAACAGCGAACACCGCCTTGTTCGATACAGAGAAATCCGTCTTCCGTCACATAAGAGGTAAATCCTTCTCTCATTGTCATCATCCTTTCTTTTATAATCAACAGCGGACTCACATCCGGATCAGTCGCTCAACTCCCAGAAGCCTTTCAGATCTGCTTCCGTTCCGTAGCGGCGGGGCGGCTCGAAAAAGTCAGTCGGCTTCTTTTCCCCGCCGTAGAATGTCGGAGGAAAGGTGTTGGGACGATCTGCCTCAGGCCGTCCGTCGTTTCCGATATCAGAGGCCATGGTCCTTCCGTCCAGATCTACCCAGGAGTGATGATAGTCGCATACGATCAGATGCGGGATCCGGAAGTGCCAGAACTTCCACTCCCCCTCTTCCTTTATAAAGTCGATCGCATACAGTCCCCAGATCCAGAAGGCTTCATTGCGTGCTTCCGTGGCATGATGCCGTGTTTCACATCCCGGACTGATCCAAAGCCCGCGTGCTGTCTTCCCGTCTTCAGCTACTTCAATACACTCCGTGGAAAGGGTATGGAGTGTCATCATTCCTTTCGCATCTCCCTCCATGGAATGATGCCAATCCACAAAAAAGGTATGAATACCCCTGGCTCCGTCGAATACGCCGAAGCCCTCGCAGTCGATCCAGATATCCTCTCTTTTGGCAAACATTCCCGGAACGTTTTCCCACGTGCGGCAGAATGCGTAATATTCATATTTCGCCATGAGTTTGCGGCATTGTTCCGTATCCCACAATCGTTCAATCTTCTGTTCGGGTGTAAGACTCACAATATCCTCTCCTTTCGATGCTGCCAGTCGTTCCGTATGTATTTCACTATATCATTTCCCTTCAGGGAAAGCAATGAAGCCGTCCGGGCAATAATTCAAATTATTTACGGTTTTGGCCTTTACAAGGACAGTCGGGGATGGTATACTCACAAAAAATTTGCAAAATGATGTGAAATGGAGAAAAAATGGTGATCGACAGGAGAGAACTCAAGCAGACCGCGAAAACGCTTCTGCATGAATCGAGGCCCAGCATGCTCCTCGTGGGGCTTCTTTTTCTCGGGATTCTTTTTCTTTTCTCTTTTCTGAATCTTAAGCTGAGCGGATACGGTGATATTGCTGTATGGGAAACATTCAGCAGATATCTGGAAGCCGGGGATACTGAACGGGCGCTTTCCTATTTTTACTCGATCCAGCCGACCCGGTTTGAATCCTTCGTCTCCTATGCGCTCGATCTTGCCCAGGCACTCCTGACTGCCGGGTTCGTTATCTTCATCATGAATTCCGTCCGGAATGAATCCCCCACTGTTTATAATCTGCTGGATGGCTTCACCCAGTTCTTCCGGGTCATCATTCTTACCCTGATCCAGGGGCTGATCATTTCGCTCCTTTCCGTTTTTCTGATCGTTCCAGGAATCATTGCGGCTTACTGCTACCGCTTTTCCCTGTATCTTCTTCTGGATCACCCGGAACTCTCGGTATTCCAGTGTCTCTCCCTGAGCCGGAACATGATGCGCGGGCACAAAATGGATCTGTTTGTGCTTGATCTGAGCATGATCGGGCTGATCCTTCTCTTCCTCTTCCTGCCGGTTACGGGGTTTTATGTGCTGCCCTATCTGTATACCGTCTGGATCCTTTATTATGAACAGATCCGCGAAAAGTTTTTCCCGGAGCTTCACCGCACGCCGCGCAATGACTCGGATGATCTTCCTCCTTCTGATTTTGACTGAACAGTTTCCCGCTATAAAACAGCAGCTGCATGATCTGCAGCTGCTATTTTTTTATTTCGGACGGACGAATATCGAAAGAGTTATGAAACGCACGGCTGAATGTTGAATAATCCGCGAATCCGCTCTCCTGCGCAGCCTGTCCCGCCGGAATGCCCTCGCGGATGAGGCGGGCGGCATGAAGCAGTCTTTTTTCGCGGATATAGGAATGGATAGTGTATCCAGTCTGCTCCTTGAACAGACGCATAAAATGATATTTGCTCAAATAGACGTTTGACGCCAGCGTATCAACCGAAAGATCTCCCCGCAGGTTCCCATTGATATATGCAATGGCCTCCGTTACCTTGCGATCATACTGAGGAGGCGCATGTTCAGCTCCGGCCTCAGTGCCGCGGGCAATGCGGCTGATGTGGACCAGTATACGGATGATCTCCATTTCGCGAAGTGTCTCCGCTCCGAATCGCTCATCTCCCAGAAGGCTTTCAAAGGTCTCCGCCGCTCTGGAAAGCTCTTCGATCTCCTCTTCATTCGGAGCGAGGAGACAGTGGCCGCCGGAAGACGGGTTTTCAAAGCAGTCCATCATGCCGGAGCCGGGCATGAGACTTCGGAAATAGGCATGGTTCAGGTAAAGGATGATGCGGTCATACGGCTCGGAGATATCGATGAGTGCTTTATGGATCGCGTGGTTTTTCACCAGGAGTACTGTCCACGGTTTGAGGGCATAAGTGACATCCTCCACGGTGTAGTCCACCTTGCCGGAAATAAGAATGACGATCTTATCAAAATCATGGTAGTGAAAACTGCGCTCCTGACCCGCCGTATCATGGAGATGGAAATAGCGGTAATTTTCGTAGAGATATCCTTCACGGGTGTAAACTGCCTTTTCTTGTGTCATTCTCTTTCTCCCTCCTCCATATATAGTGAGAATACCGCATTATTTGCAAGCATTCAAGCATTAAATGCAATTTACTCCGCATTTTTATTCCGTTATAGTAGGCGTATAGAAAAGAAAATACATGGAGGATGCTATGAAAAACTTTCTGAAAAACAACTGGTTTTTCTTCTCGATGATCCTCGGCATCGTGCTCGGCATCATCGTGGGATTTGCCTGGCCCGGCGCAACTGCCCTGGAGCCTCTGGGAACCCTTTTCATCAACATGATGTTCTGCGTGGTTGTCCCAATGGTCTTCTTTTCGATCTCCTCTTCCATTGCAAATATGAAAAGCGCGAAACGGGCGGGAAAGCTCATGGGGACCACCGTGATCACGTTCATGTGCACCACCATCATTGCCTCTGTCCTGATGTATGTACTTGTTCGCTTCATCCCGATCTACACCGGCGAGCCGGCTTTTGAACCCGGCGCTTCCGAACCGATGAGCGCCGGCGATATGATCGTTGGCTTTTTCACCAAACCTGACTTCCCGGATCTCTGGAGCCGCCGTTCTATTCTGCAGCTGATCGTTGCCGGTATTTTCTTCGGATTCGGAGTCCAAATGTGCGGCGGACGTGAAACCCGTGTGGCTAAACTTCTCAGCGAAATCACCAACGTTCTGATGAAAGTCATCAAACTCATCAGCTTCTATGCTCCGATCGGCTTCTTCGGCTTCTTCGCTTCTCTCGTCGCCACCCACGGTGCCGACTTTGTGTCCAGCTATGCTCGGGCGATCATACTCTACTACGTTGTAGCATTCGCCTATATGTTCATCTTCTTCCCGATCTACTCCCGATTTGGCGGAGGCAAAGGTGCTGTTAAAGTGATGTTCAAGCACCTCTTCCGGCCGGCAGCTGTGGCATTCGGCACGTGCTCCTCTGTCGCCACCATTCCGACCAACATGGAAGTCTCTGAAGACACCGGCATATCCAAGGATGTCACAGATATCGTGCTTCCGATGGGCGCAACGATGAATATGGACGGTTCCGGTATGAGTGCCATCATAAAGGTTGCCTTCCTGTTCGGAATGTTCGGCAAGAATTTTGCCACAACGGACGCACTGCTCGCCATCATCGTTGCCACGGTCTCCTCTGTTGCCATGTCCGGTATTCCCGGAGGAGGCGGTACAGGTGAACTTGTTCTCTGCTCCCTGTTCTTCCCCGAACAGCTGGCTGTTGCCTTCCCGATCGCGCAGGCTATCGGCGATCTGGTGGATCCGCCCGCAACCATGGTGAATGCTGCCGGCGACTATGTTGCTTCTTATGTTGTCTCCCGCTTCAATGACGGCAAAGACTGGCTTCAGAAGAAGCTCCGCGGTGAAACAGCAGCGCCTGCTGATGATCAGGCTGATGCAGCGCAGACCGATGATTAAGAACTGTTCTACTCTATGAACTACACGAAAATGCACGGAGCCGGAAACGGCTTCGTGCTTTTGGATAATACACAAAATATCCTTCTTCCGGAAGATTTTTCCTCCCTTGCGGTATATCTTTGCCGTCTTGAGGACACAGACGGGATGATCCTGATCACGGAAGCGGCGGATGCTGACTGCGGGATGTATTTCTACAACCGCGACGGATCAGCCGGCGAAATGTGCGGGAACGGGGTCCGCTGTCTTGCCCGCTATGCAGTGGAACATGGGCTTGCTTCTGATCCGAAGCATATTCGCATCCGTACCGCAGCCGGCATCGTTACCTCCAGGCAGATCGATGAAATCCTCTATGAGGTGCGGCTGAATAATCCTTCTGTGATCGATCTTCATCGTCCTGTAACCGTAAACGGTTCCGTATATGACTGCTTTTACACGGAACTGGGAGATCCCGGGATCCCTCATGCGGTCTTCTTTCTTCCGGACATGCTTCCGAAGGATCTTTCCTCTTTGAGAAGTCTGGGTCGGTTTCTGCGTTCTGCGCCGGAATTTCCGAAAGGTGCGAATGTGACATTCGTTCATCAGATCTCTGCAGACTCTGTAGATGCGATCACCTATGAACGCGGGGTGGAGGACTTTACTCTTGCATGCGGCACCGGATGCGGTGCTACCGCCGCCGCATTGCTTCTGCTTGGCAAAAGCAGTGCGAAAATGATCCGTATCTCCATGCCGGGGGGCCTTCTTACCGTTGCGCTCGATATTTGTGACGGCACGGTGACCAGTCTTTATCTCACCGGCCCTACAGCGATCACCGGCACAGGGACTGTCTGAGATTGCGCTTGACATCGCATGTGCGAAAAGCTATAATTCCCACAGCAAACCGATGAAGGAGAGCAGTATCTCCGTAGAAACCTGCACAGCGAGCTGCGGATGGTGGAAGCGCAGCCATGGACCCGGAGTGAATGGACTCCCGAGGGCGGATCGAAAGGAAATGCTTCTCAGTAGTACCCGCCGGAACCCGTCCGTTACCATACGGGGCACATCCGCAGGGATGTGGCTGAGCGGGCACGAATGTGCCAATTTGGGTGGTACCGCAGGATTCCTCTCCTGTCCCATTTCCGGGGCGGGAGTTTTTCTTTACATTTCATGAAAAAAGGAGTTGTTTCGATGGAAAACCAGGAAAAAAAGATCATTTTGTCCGGGATCCAGCCTTCGGGAAGCCTGCATCTCGGCAATTATCTCGGAGCAATCAAGAACTGGGTCACGCTGTCTGAAGATTTCAACTGCTATTACTGCATCGTCGATATGCATTCCATCACTGTACGCCAGGAACCGGCCGAGCTCCGGAAACGCTCGCTGGTCCAGCTCGCCCAGTATGTCGCCTGCGGACTTGACCCGAATGAAAACACCATTTTCATCCAGAGCCATGTTCATGAACATGCGGAACTTGGCTGGGTCCTCAACTGCTATACGATGTTCGGTGAACTCAGCCGCATGACGCAGTTCAAAGATAAAAGCGCCAAACATGCTGAAAACATCAATGGCGGGCTTTTCACCTATCCGACCCTTATGGCAGCGGATATTCTTCTTTACCAGACGGATTTTGTCCCCGTCGGAGAAGATCAGAAGCAGCATTGCGAACTTGCACGCGATATTGCCGTCCGCTTCAACAATCTTTACGGAGAGACCTTCCGCGTTCCCGAACCCTTTATCCCGAAAGTCGGAGCACGGATCATGAGTCTCGGCACACCCACTTCGAAAATGTCCAAATCGGATCCTCAGGGCTGTGTGTTCCTCATGGATCCTCCGGACGAGATCGCCCGCAAATTCAAGCGTGCTGTCACTGATTCCGATACTGAACACTGCGTCCGCTATGCACCGAATGAGAAACCCGGCGTGGCCAATCTGATGAACATTTATTCTGCCGTGACCGGAAAGACATTTGACGAAATCGAGAAAGAATTTGACGGAAAAGGCTACGGCGCCTTCAAGCCTGCAGTCGGTGATGCGGTCATTGAGACTCTCCGACCCATACGCGAGGAAGCTGAACGTATTCTGGCTGATAAAGCCTATCTTCAGAGCATTTATACCGAAGGCGCACGAAAGGCCAGTTATGCCGCACGCAAAACTCTGCGCAAGGTATATAAGAAAGTCGGCTTCGTGGAGAAACCGCAGTTATGAAACCGGTACTGCACGCTGCTGTTTTCTCCGATACACATTCCAATAATGCGCTGATGCTGGAGACGATCCGGCGAACCCGTCCGGATATAGTGATCCATCTGGGAGACTATGAGCGGGACGCTGAAAGGATCCGGAGTGAATTCCCGGATATCGCTCTCTTCAATGTAAGCGGAAACTGTGATATGTTCCCTTCCTCGCCGTCCGCGGATATCGTTCCACTCGGCCCGGTGAAGGCATTCATCACTCACGGGCACCTCTACAACGTGGAATGGGGCGACCTCTCCCGTCTGGCATACGCAGCGGAAGAGCAGGGCGCGAAGCTTGCCCTGTACGGACATACCCATCGCGCCGAGAACACCGATCTCGGAAGTATTCGTGTCGTCAATCCGGGTACAGCCGGACGAGGCAGAGACCTGACCTGGGCCAGGATCGAAGTTTATGAAAACGGCGGATTTACCGCTGAAATCGTTTCACTGTAAGCATTACAGAGATATTATCCTTATTATCTGATCCGTTGGAGGCTGAATCAAAATGAAAGATCTGAAATGGTTTGAAGAAATGGAGGCGCGCATTCCGCAAGGAGAGGTCCGTACCCGGTTTGCCCCGTCCCCTACCGGATACATGCATGTGGGCAATCTTCGCACAGCTCTGTATACATACCTGATCGCACGGCACGGAGGAGGTAAATTCATCCTCCGGATCGAGGACACGGATCAGGGCAGACTTGTGGAAGGCGCCGTCGATGTGATCTACAAAACAATGGCTCAATGTCATCTTGATCATGACGAAGGTCCCGATATCGGCGGCCCTGTCGCTCCGTATGTTCAGACCGAGCGCAGACCTTTCTATAAGGAATATGCCGAACTTCTGATGGAACGCGGGCATGCTTACCGGTGTTTCTGCGAGAAAACAGAATCGGAAGAAGACAGCGGAAACTTTGACCGGGCTGATGATCCCTGCCGTTCCATGAGCAGAGAGGAATCCGATGCCCGGGCGGCCGCCGGCGAGCCCTATGTCATCCGCCAGAAAATCCCGCATGAGGGCAGCACCACATTCCATGATGAAAGTTTCGGCGACATCACCGTGGAGAACGCATCGCTGGATGATCAGGTGCTTATCAAGAGGGACGGACTGCCCACATACAATTTTGCCAACGTGGTGGACGATCATCTTATGGGCATCACGCATGTGGTACGCGGGAGCGAGTATCTCTCCTCCGCTCCGAAGTATAACCTGCTCTATGAGGGCTTCGGATGGGAGATCCCGAAATATGTTCACTGTTCCCCCGTCATGCGGGACACACACAATAAGATGTCCAAGCGCCATGGCGACCCGTCCTATGAGGATCTGATCGCACAGGGATTCCTGACTGATGCGGTGCTTAACTATGTGGCTCTGCTCGGCTGGAATCCGAAAAGCGAACGGGAGATATTCTCGCTGAAGGAACTGACTGAAGTTTTCGATATCGCCGGAATCTCCAAATCCCCTGCCATCTTCGATATCGAAAAGCTGAAGTACTTCAACAGCGAATATATCCGTGCAATGACACCCGATCAGTTCGCCGTGATTGCCGAGCCGTATATCCGTCAGGCGGTGAAGAACCCCGCCATCGATCCCGCAGCGATCGCCGCACTTCTGCAGCAGCGCACAGAAGTGCTCACGGATATTCCTGAAAAACTTGATTTCTTTGACGAGCTTCCGGAATACGGAACCGAGCTGTTCGTTCACAAGAAGTCCAAGTCCGACGAGGCGTCCTCCCTGGAGGTCCTTCAGGCAGTCCGTCCAATGTTTGAAGCTGTGGAAGAATGGAACGATGAAAATGTCCTCGCCGCCATGACAACGCTTGTGGAGCACATGGAAACGAAAAATGCCAAAGTGATGTGGCCCGTCCGCATCGCAGCAGCCGGAAAGGCCGTGACTCCCGGAGGTGCTGTGGAGATCTGCCGTATTCTTGGAAAAGAGGAGACCCTCCGCCGCATCGACATTGCAATCAAGATGCTTTCCGCGTAAATATGCGATAAAAAACACCCTTTTCCTTCCTTGGAAAAGGGTGTTTTGTGCTCAGAGATAGCGGTCAAAAAACTGGGTGATATCATCCAGTTTTTCTTTCAGCACCGTTCTGGTTTCTTCAATACCTGACCTCACTCTATTCTGGCTCTCCTCCAGTTCGCTTAACAGCTGGGCTCTCTTTTCCTCGATCGCCCTTTTCACGCGCTCGGTATCCGCTTCGCTCTGTGCATGAAAATACTCTTGTTCCTGCAGGAAGCCCTCCTGAACATAGCGGAGAAATTCTTTTCTCCGGCTCACACTTTCCAGTGTTTCCGAGGCCCAGCGGAACATTCCGTCCTCCGGTGTGCGATGAGCCGGATAGCCTCCGCTCCGATATTTCTCAATAACGTTCCCGTAAAGGGAGTATGCATTTTTCACCGCATCTTCCCACGAGATATACAGTTCATTCTCCGCCCGGCAGCCGACCGCTTTCATGCGCTCACGGTCTCCGCAGAGAGTTTTGAGCATGACACGCATCGACTCTGCATTCTCATCAATGAGAAATCCGTTTTGTCCGTCGGCCACATCCTCCGCCGCACAGCTTCCCCGGATCAGTACGCTGGCCAGCGAACAGGCTGCCGCTTCATGAACGACCAGCCCGTTCGTATCGAACGTGGAAGGGAACAGAAACAGATCTGCCCGGCAATACCATGCCCGAATGCGTTCCCGGTCGCGGATTGGCTCCACAAAGAACACCCTGTTTTCCAGTCCCAGTTCTTCAGTATACCGGATGATCTCTTCCCGGTCTCCGCCGCCTCCGACGAATACCATTCGAAAATCCGTTCCCTCCGCGGCAAGTCCTGCAAGCGCATCCAGAATGATCCGGATCCCCTTGTACCACATCATTCTTCCCACAAAAAGGAATACCGGAACTTCAGGAGGAAGATCGTATCCGGAAGTCACTTCAC
The DNA here is from genome assembly GCA_017632775.1 of Oscillospiraceae bacterium. Classification (GTDB taxonomy): domain Bacteria; phylum Bacillota; class Clostridia; order Oscillospirales; family Oscillospiraceae; genus Limivicinus. The sequence goes on from JAGBQR010000035.1 coordinate 9,353, forward strand.
GGATCACTTTCTCAGGCACAAGGCCCTTCGGAAAATCCACTCCGTTCGGAACCACCGAGTATTCCCCCGTATAGCCGAGTTTTCGCAAATTGTCTCCCGCACCGCGGCTGACCGTCCATACCTCGTCACAGGCCGAGATATTTTCCACCAGCAGGCGGGCTGCCTCAGTCTGGAGGATCCTGCTCTTTATGGCATTGGCAATGTCGATGTCGAATTTCGTGTGATAGGTCATCACAAGCGGCACATCTATCCGCTCTCGCAGCGTACGGGCAAACAGAGTGGATGTGATGGGACAGTGACTGTGGATGATGTCCAGGTCCGCCTTTTCCACCTGCCGCATGACATCGGCTGAAAAAGGAAGGCCTGCGCGATACCCCACAGCTTTTGTCATATCGATGCTGGGATAGCGGATCACGGGAAAAGGATATACGCTGTCATCGGCATCGGGATATGCAGGTGTCACGACCGTGGGGTGCCCGAGCCCGCTGCTGATTACTTTCCCGTAGTTGACCACAGCATTCGCCACCCCGTCGATGGCCGGCGGGAAAGAATCATTGATAAGGCAGACGTTCAGTTTCTCCATGACCTCAATCGGCTCCTTCAGAATTCAAGCACACGCAGCATGCGGACAAGGGTCAGACGGTTCCGGATAGCCGCGGAAACAGGCAGCATCTCGTCGGTCAGAGCCGGATCGATGCCGATGTGTTCCGGCAGGTACTTTGAGCCGACTGCCTTATACAGCTCCTCAAGCTCATCAGCAGGCGGAATGCTTGCTATAAGAGCGCGTATCTCATCCCAGAGATCCACGATCCGCTGCGGATCGAAAGTGGAAAGAACATCCTTTTCATTCTCGCGGATGATTCCAGGTGCCAGCTCATCGCCGAACTTCTCCCGGATCCACGCTTCATTCAGAGGTTCAAATGCTTTTGCTTTCGGCCTTTTCTCCGCAAGTTCGTGATAGACCTTTGCACAGAGGAATGTACCCACACCGACGCATTCACCGTGGATGCCTTCCGCCTTTTCAAAGCGGGGCGGGTGCATCTCCACAAGATGTGCCATCAGGTGTTCCGCTCCGGAAGCCGCCCGGGAATTATCCCATAGCTGCATAGTAAGGCCGGATTTCATCTGGGCCATGGTCATGGCCTCATGGTCGATCTCACCGGTGGCAGCGTATTTGTCCGCAGCGGCACGCATGATGTCCAGCGCTTCCTGCGCCAGACCACACACCATGGGGCAGAAATCCTCTCCCGCTACCATGGCCGCGATCTTCCAGTCGACGATGGAGATATACTTAGCCAGGATATCATTGATTCCGGAAGCGACCAGCCGTTTCGGAGCCCCCTGGATGATGTCCAGATCCGCCACGACCAGCGCCGGTGCTTTCATAGAGATGGATTTCTTCTGCCCTTTTATGATGACGGAGCAGATGCTGGCTGTAAACCCGTCGGAACTGGCCAGTGTCGGAACCGCAACGAAAGGTATCCCGAGCTTGAAAGCGGGATAGCGGCCGAAGTCCATAATCGTTCCGGCGCCGTAGGCCACGATCACTTCCGGAGCTTCCAGTTTCGTCATCATCTCTTCAATCAGGATGTCTTCGGAGCGCAATCCCTGCGCCGGCAGGACAATTTCCTGATCCGCACGGATGTGCTTTCCCTTCGTCAGAGCATAGACATTGCTGTCATATACCACTGTACGGCGTTTGTCTCCCAGACCAGCAGCATCCATATACTGCTCAAAGCGGGAAACGGCGTCATACTCCACCACCACCATCCGGGTTTCCAGTGTATGTTCTCTGCCGCATTCGCATTTTCCAACATATTTAGAGCAATCCATGATCATCGCTCGTTTCCCCCTTCAATCTTCGATCGCGCCGATGGAGCGGAGCTTTCGAATCACCGCTTCCGCATCCTTCCGCGCAGTATCCCGATCCACCTCATACTTCTCCATCATGGCACCGGCGATTCTTTCTGTATCCGTACTGCTCTTCAGGCAGTCAACGATGAACGCAGCCGTGGAATTGCTGCGGACAATACCAGAGAAATCCGACTTTCCGGTTGCCACCATGAACTGTTCACCATTCACTACGTGTGTTATGAATTCTTTCCTAAGCTTCATCGTTCCGCCTGTTCAGATCAGTTCCTCGAACTCGTCCATCAGATCATTGAAAGCCGCAAGAGCCGCATTCACGGGAGCCGGAGTACTCATATCCACGCCAGCGATCTTCAGCAGTGAGATCGGATCGGTGCTGCTTCCGCCCGAAAGAAATCTCTTGTAATTTTCCACGGCGCTTTTCCCTTCCTTCAGGATCCGGTCGGCAATGGCGACCGCGGCGGAAAAGCCCGTTGCATACTGGAAAACATAGTAGTTGTAGAAGAAATGCGGGATCCTGGCCCACTCCAGTGCGATTTCGTCATCGCTGACCATTTCTTCACCGAAATAAGCCCGATTCAGTTCATGATACTTTCCACACAGCAGATCTGCCGTCAGCGTGCTGCCGGATTCTGCAGTATTACCCATCCAGAGTTCAAATTCTGCAAACATGGTCTGACGGTATACTGTACTCTTGAACTCTTCCAGAAAATGGTTGATCAGATAGGCTTTTTCCGTTTTATCGTTCGTTCGCTTCAGCAGGTGGCGCATGAGCAGGATCTCGTTGCAGGTAGACGCCACTTCCGCCACAAAGATCACATAATCCTCATAAGCGATGGGCTGGCTGTGGGTAGAATGGTAGCTGTGAAGAGCATGGCCCATCTCATGTGCCAGTGTGAACATGCTGTCAAGCGTATCCTTCTGATTCAGCAGGACATAAGGATGCGGATGCGCTCCGCCGCTAGAGTATGCTCCTCCGCGCTTCCCTTCGTTTTCATAAACATCGATCCAGCGGTTTTTGAAACCTTCGCGGAGCAGATCCGTATAATCCTCTCCCAATACCGACAGCGCCTCAAGGACGGTCTCCTTCGCTTCATCGAAAGTGATCTTCCGGTCTACGTCAGCCACGATCGGCACATAGACATCGTACATATGGAGTTCGTCTACGCCCAGCATCTTTTTGCGAAGTGAAACATAGCGATGCATTTTCCCAAGATTGTCATGGACCGCCTCGATCAGATTCTTGTAAACCGCGACAGGAACTTCCGTTTCGTCCAGCGAGGCAGAGAGTGTGTCGGTATAATGTCTTGCCCGGGAGAAAAACAGCAGCTGTCTGAACTGGGCATCCAATGTCGCAGCAATGGTGTTTTTCAGTTCTCCAATCTTCCCGTAAAGCGTGCGGAAGGTGTTTTCCCGAAGCACGCGGTCCGCGCTCTGTTCAAGGACTGTGAAAGACCCGGAAGTAAGCTGGTGCGATTCGCCCCTGCTATCCGCCACATCCGGGAATTTCAGATCCGCATCCCGAAGCACGCCTGCAACTCCGCCCGGTGCCCTGCCCAGTTCTCCCGCAGAAGCAAGCAGCGCCTCTTCCGCCTCGGAGAGGATATGATCCTTTCTGCGGCGAATGGAATAAAGCACTCTGCGGTACCCCTCCAGTTCCGGCTGCGCTGCATAAAACAGGTTCAGTGTATCCTCGGAGATCGTCATGATCTCCGGGTCTGCGAAGGCCGATGCGCTCATAATGCCCATTATTGTGGCAAAGGCTTTGTTCTTCATATCCAGATAGACGCTTTCCGCTGTGTCCTGATCGCTCTTGCAGGAAGCATACGTGTAGAGCTTTGCGATCCTCACGGACATCTCATCCCGTTTGCGGAAGAAGAGCAGAAGATCTTCCGCGCTTTCGCCCAGTTTTCCGCGGAAGGCCGCGATCTGTGCAGATTCTTCCTTGAGAGCATTGTTCTCCGCTGTCCACGCCTCGTCGCTTTCAAAAATATCCGCAAGGTTCCAGGTGGACTGCTCCGGGACCTCACTGCGTTTGGGAAGTCTGTTCTCTGCCATACTCTATTTCTCCTTTACCGTGAATATCCAATATACGTATCATATCAAATAACACTCTCTTTTTCAATCACAGGCACTTTTTCAGCTCAGGAAAAAAGGAATGACACGAAGGCATATCTGTGCTATAATAATTTGCTATATTTCTTGACAGGCCGCTTATCCCGGATGGAGAAAAACTATGCGTAAGAATCAAAGTTCATTCAACATCGTCCGTACTGTCCTGCTTGGGATCCTTCTCCTTGCGGTACTTGCAGGTGCGTTCTTTTCCGTGCGCAGACGGCTTCAGATACAGGCTCCGCAGGGATCCGAACCCGTCAGCTCCCCTGTTGCCGAGCAAGAGATCCTGGTTCCGATTTCCGTACCGGAAGAATCTATGCCTCCCGAAATCGAAATGACCGTGAGGATCAGTGAACTCATGCCTTCCAACAAAGCAACGATTGCTGACGACACAGGCCATTTTCCTGACTGGATAGAACTATACAACACCGGTCCCGAAACACTGGATCTTTCCGGATGCAGTCTTCGCTGCGATGGTGACTCCATCGACCTCGGCGGAATTATGATCAGCCCCAGATCCTACTACGCGCTTTATTGTCCTTCAAAGCTTTCCGCTTCCGGCGGCACGGCAGTTCTTACAGACCAGAAAGGAAAACAGCTCTCTTTTGTAACATACGATGCCTGCGCTGCGGACATCAGCGTGATCGTTTCGGAGGATGATTCTGTTGAGTATACCTCCTTCCCGACTCCCGGATATCCCAACTCGGACGAAGGCTATGAAGCCTGGCAGGCTTCCCTTTCCGCGACCGGTCCGCTTGTGATCAACGAAGTGATGGTCTATAACAGCAGCCTGCTTCGCATCAACAATCAGTACTATGACTGGGTCGAGATCCGCAACATCTCCTCACAGCAGGTAACGCTTTCCGATTATTACCTCTCTGATTCCAATTCTGATCGGATGCAGTATCAGCTGCCGGAAAAATCTCTTGCCCCCGGTGATGTGTATACCATTTACTGCACAGGAGAGGCTGAAGCAGCAAACAGGGATTTTGCTCCTTTTGCGCTCAATGCTCAGCATGACAAGCTTTTCCTCTGCGCCTCCGACGGGACGCTTCTGGACTACACCGCTCTTCATGATATCCCGCTTGGCGGAAGCTATGGTCGCTCAAACGGGCAGAACGGCTTTTTCTATTTTCCGTCTCCTTCTCCCTCTTTCGGAGGGAATCCGGACGGTTTCCGCTGTATTGCCAAAAAGCCGGTCTCTTCAGAACCGGACGGTGTGTTCAACGATGTGGAGAGCGTGACCGTCTCCCTTTCCGCTCCCGGAACTATCTACTATACCCTGAACGGGGATACTCCCACCACTGAATCCTCCCTCTATACCGGGCCCATTTCCCTTTCTTCCACTGCCGTACTCCGAGCAATCAGCTATGAGCCGGGGAAACTCACTGCGGAGCCTCTCTCGCTGAGTTATATCATCAATGAAGGGCATACCGTTCCAGTGGTAAGCCTGATCACAGACGAAAACAATTTCAATTCAGTTTATTACAATCCTCTGGCAGACATCGAACGTCCCGGTTCAATCGAATACTTCGGTGAAGACGGGACCTTCGCTCTTGACTGCGGTTTCAAACTGCATGGCGAAACTTCCCGCATGGCCCAGAAGAAATCCTTCAAAATCACATTCCGTTCACGCTATGACGGTCCCCTGCAGTATGACCTTTTCAACAACGGGATCACAGAATTTTCCTCGATTCTCCTCCGTTCCGCTCAGGAGAGCACTTACTCCTCCCTCATGCGCGACAACCTTATCCACCAGCTTGCCATTGCAGCCTTCCCCGAGCTTCCCTCGCAGGATTACCGCTACTCTGTTCTTTATGTGAACGGCAAGTACTGGGGCGTCTATAACATACGGGAAGCGCATTCGAAAGATCATTACGCAGCCCATTACGGATACGATCCTGACACCGTCCTCATGACCCGAGAGGATTATCCCAACACGAATGAATACATGACTGATCTGCTTCGCTACATCACCAGCCACAATCTCTCAAACGCTGGCGACTACGACTATGTCGCCTCTCACCTGAATGTGGACAGTGTGATCGGCTGGTCGATCCTGCAGGCGTATTCCGGAAATATCGACTGTTATCCGAACAACATACGGCTCTATTATTCCACGCAGGATGAAATGCTTCGCTACGCGCTGCTGGATCTGGATCTGGGCTTTTTCGGATTCGACGCTTTCAGCATCGCCTTTTCCACAGAATACCGCTTCACCAATATCGCAAGGACCCTTCTCAACAATCCGACCTATCGGAAAGCCTTCCTCGAGCAGATGTCCGCCGCGCTCACCGGCCCGCTTGCGAATGAAAACGTTCTCTCTCTGATTGATCAGTTTGAAAGTGAAATCACCGACGAGATGTATCGCGACAGGACCCGCTGGGGCGGGACCTATACAGGCTGGCAAGCCCTCGTTCAGGAACTGCGCACCTATGTGACACAGAATAACGGAAGGGCACGCGCCATCTGCAACAGCCTCCGCAGTTTCCTATATATGACCGACGCCGAATACCAGGAGTATTTCGGCAATGTGAAATAACAATCCCTCTTACGGAGAAAACGCTTATGCAGCAGTCAAAACACGCTCATTCAAAACCGAAGAAAAAGAGATTTCCCATCTGGATCCCGGCGACAGTTATCCTCGTTCTCATTGTGGCGGCCGGTGCGGTCTTTTTCCTTCCGAGACTCCGCGACCGGCTTCCGGCTCAGCAGCCTGTCGCCACACCAGAAGCTGTTGAGGTAACGGAAGAACTTCCGCCCGAACCTGTAGATATGCGCGAATATGCCGTGGATCTTCCTGTAAGCGGGATCGATGCTGTAAACGAGAGCATTGAAAGCATCCGTTCCACCCTTCTTTCGGATTTCAACAGCCGCTATGACGGTTCCACTCCCGCTCTGCTCCGCACGACTTATATACAGGGCAGCAGTCCCGATATTACAAACTTCATACTCACCGTCACAGTAAACGATGAACTCGTCGACCGGCAGACCTACTGTATTTCAAACGACGGGCAGCTGCTTGATTGCACGTCTGTGCTCGGCAGCAGTTTCGCGCTGTATCTTCAGGACTATGTGGATCTCTATTATTTCACGCCTGACTGGGCTTTCAATGAAAACGGCGTCCTGATCCTGCGCAGTGATATCCGTGAGGTCCTTTCTCCTGATCCTTCAAACTATCCATTTTTCCTTCTCCGCGAGGATGGCGGCGCCGATTTCCTTCTGCTTCCGGACTCTCTGATGACGGACGAAGCTCCGCTCTCCCGGGAGCCGCTGGAGATCCCCCAGAAAACCTACTACAATCATACACAGCCTGATCCTCTTGAGGAGATCGCAGAGCCTGAAACGCCCGCGGAAGCTGCCGTGTTCGAAGCGGCAGAGACAGAATCAGCTGAGGATGCCGCAGAAGTCGAAGCCGTGGAGGCAGACACGCTTTCGGGTGAATCTCCGTCCACCCCCACCTCGGAGGAAACGACTGAAGAAACTTCCGCTCCCGCACAGACCTGGACTCCCGGTACGCTTCCTGCAGTTAATACAGATGACATCGCAGCTGCCGCGGCTGTTCCGGATCCCGCTTTCCTTTCCCTTGCAGATGAACTGAACGCATTTGCTTTCACGGCCAGTGCCCGTATCCTCGCAGGAGATCTCTATGATGTCCGCCGCCTGTATCCGGACAAACCGATGGTCGCCCTGACTTTTGATGATGGTCCGAATGACACTTCGTCTCTGGACATTCTTGATTGTTTAGAGGCCCATAAGGTGGTGGCCACATTTTTTGAGGTAGGGGTTAACGTGGAGAAGTATCCGCAGGTCGTACAGCGCGAAGTGGAAATCGGCTGCGAAGTCGGCTCCCATACATACAATCACTTTGTTCTCGGAGAACAGTCTTATGACTACATCGTTTATGACCGGAGAATGTGTGACGAAGTCTTCACCGCTGCGATCGGCTTCACTCCGAAGATCGTCCGTCCTCCTGAGGGCAATGTAATGGGATACGCACTCGCTGCCTATTCCGAACCCCTCATCGGCTGGTCCATCGATACACTCGACTGGCTTTACAAGAATACCTCCGGAAATGTTTCCACCGTGAAAAAAGCCGGCAACCTTGACGGCCAGGTCATCCTTCTGCATTCCATTTATCCCGAGAGCGCCGCTTCCGTGGAACCCATCGTGGAATATATCCTTGAAGAAGGGTACCAGCTGGTCACCATCAGTGAACTGCTGGAATACTGCTACCGCATCGATCCGGAAGGCCACTATTACTACGCCTATGACTACTTCATCAAAGGACGTCCGGAATACCCGGAGCCGGAACCAGCTGCCGAAGAGGTACTGACGGATAACTACGAGATACTCCCGGAAGAGACTGGAGAAATTTTCCCCTGACTCCCTTTGAATAAAAAACTCCCTTTATGGCTGACAGAGTTTTTGCTCTGCTTTCATAAAGGGAGTTTTTGTTAGCGGATCCATCTATAGTTCGAAAAACGTGATCTGGCTGCTCTCTGGAAGATCATGCAGGGCGCCGATCGTTCTCAGCTGTTCGAAACAGGTCTGGCTTACCTTGGGGCAGGCACGGCTCAGTTCGTCTACTGATATAAATTCCGGACGGGAGCCGTCCTCCGGATGCACGGTGGAGTACAGATCCCGGGCTGCGTTCTCCCCCAGTCCGGAGAGAGAGATGAATGGCGGCCGTAACTGATCTTCACCGGCAGGGAGAAACTTTTCGGCATCGGATTCATACAGATCCATCTGCGCGAAAGTGAATCCGCGGAGATTGAATTCGTACACCGCTTCAAGTGTAACAAGCAGATCCTCTTCGTTCGCCGTCAGGTTTCCCCTGCGCCGCATTTCATTGATGATTCGGCGGGTCTTTTCGGTCCCTCCGGTCATCATGGCGGCGTCGAAACCGCCTTTCTGACTGCGGCGGTAAAAATAAGCACTGTAAAAGGCAAGCGGTTCATGTACCTTGAACCAGGCGATCCGGAACGCCATCATGACATAAGCCACCGCATGCGCCTTGGGGAAAAGATATTGGATTTTCCTGCAGGATTCGATATACCAGTCCGGTACACCGAATGAACGCATCTGCTCCTCCGCGTCCCCAGGAAAAACTCCGGACTTATGGACTCTTCCCTTACGCACTGCCTCCATGGTCTTGAATGCCAGGGACGGCTCCATACCAACGGAGATCAGGTACAGCATGATGTCATCACGGCAGCCTACCGTCTCATCAACGGTGGCGATCCCATTCACGATCAGATCGTGGATGTTTCCCGCCCATACATCTGTCCCATGTGAAAAGCCGGAAAGGCGGATCAGCGTGTTGAACTGTTTCGGCTGCGTGTCCACCAGCATCTGTCGCGTGAATCCGGTTCCGAATTCCGGTACTCCGATGGTACCCGTCTTTCCGATGATCGGATCATCCTCCGGCAGTCCGAGTGCTGCAGGACTGGTGAAGATGCTCATGGTCCTTTCATCGGAGAGCGAGATCTGCTTGGCATCCACGCCGGTCATATCCTCCATCATGCGGATCATCGTCGGATCATCATGGCCGAGTTCATCCAGCTTGAGAAGGTTGTCCTCCATGCAGTGATACTCAAAATGCGTAGTGACAATGTCACTGTCGGGATCGTCCGCCGGGTGCTGTACAGGGCAGAAATCCGTAACGTCCTTGTCCTGCGGGATAACCACAAGTCCGCCCGGATGCTGTCCGGTGGTCCGCTTTATCCCGACCAGTCCGAGAGCGAGGCGGTTCTCCTCGGCTTTCCCGACTTTGATCCCGCGTTCCTCCATATACTTCAGCACATATCCATAGGCGGTCTTCTCCGCCAGCGTTCCGATCGTCCCTGCACGGAACACATGGTCGGAACCAAACAGCGTTTCCGTGTATTTATGCGCCTTGGCCTGATATTCTCCGGAGAAGTTCAGATCTATATCTGGTGTCTTCTCATTACCGGGATAACCAAGGAAGGTTTCGAACGGGATATCAAATCCGTCGCGGCGAAGCTTATGGCCGCAACGCGGGCAGTCCTTCTCAGGCATATCAGCTCCGCAGCCGTAGCTTCCGTCGGTAATGAACTCCGACCACCGGCACTCCGGGCAGACATAGTGCGGAGGAAGTGAATTAACCTCTGTAATGCCTGACATATACGCCACAATGGATGAACCGACACTTCCCCGGCTTCCGACGAGATATCCGTTCTCCAGAGAGTTCTGCACCAGCTTCTGCGCGCTCATATAGATCACATCATAGTTGTGATCGAGGATCGTTTTCAGTTCCGTCTCGACACGCTCCCGAACAATAGCGGGAGGGTCATCTCCATAAATGCGGTGCATCTTCTCGTTGACAAGCTCTGTGAGCTGTTCGGCGGAGTGTTCGATTTTCGGAGGGAACAGTTCCTTCGGCAGCAGTTCAATGACCTCAACCGAATCCGCGATCGCACGCGTGTTTTTCACCACCACCTCGTATGCTGTCTCCCGACCGAGGTATTCAAACTCTTTCAGCATTTCATCAGTCGTCCGGAAAAATATCCCGCAATCCCGGTCGGCATCAGCGTATTTTCGGGAAGCCAGCAGGATCTTACGGTATTGTTCGTCATCCGCATCCAGAAAGTGGATGTCGCTGGCGGCAACTACCGGCCGGCCTGTCCGTTTTCCGAGTGCCACGATCCTCTGGTTGAAACTTCTGAGCATTTCATCATCGGGAACCGTTCCGTTTTCTATAAGAAACCGGTTGTTGCAGAGCGGCTGGATCTCCAGATAGTCATAGAAAGAGGCCATCTCCTCCAGTTTACGGTCCTCTTCCCCGCGAATCACAGCATCATACAGTTCACCGGCTGCGCAGGCGGAACCGACAAGGATCCCCTCCCTGTGCTGCAGGAGAAGGCTCTTGGGGATCGTCGGCGTTTTATGGAAATACTTCAGATATGAATCGGAGATCATCCGGTAGAGATTCTTGAGCCCGGTTTTGTTTTGAACGAGAAGGATCATATGATGTGATTTCCCTGCGTCAAGCTTGCGCAGGGAACGGCAAACCGTTTCGATCTGATCAATCGCCCGCACACCGTATCCCTGAAGCATGGGGATGAATTTATCCATGATCCTAGCCACGACCAATGCATCGTCACTGGCTCTGTGATGATTGAACTTCGGAAGTTCCAGATGGTTCGAAACGCTGTCGAGCGTGAAGCGCTTCTGTTTCTGGAGCAAAGCCCGTGCCAGTCCGAGCGTGTCCAAATAAACGGGATCAAAGACAATGCGGTGCCGGTTTGCGGCAGCCCGCATAAATCCGATGTCAAACGCAGCATTGTGGGCGATCAGCGGGCGGTCTCCGGCAAAATCCAGAAAATGCCGCAGCGCTTCCTCTTCCGGAGGAGCATCCGCCACATCCGCATCCGTGATTCCCGTGAGATCCGTGATCCTCTCCGGGATCGGCATGCCGGGATTCACAAACGTATTGAAAGTCGAAAGGATTTTTCCACCGGAGAAGAGCACCGCCCCGATCTCTGTCATGCGGTCAGAGATGGCGTTGAGTCCTGTGGTCTCGATATCAAAAGCGATGAATTCCGTGTCCAAAGGCAGTGAAGACTTTCCATTGACCGCCCTGTTTCCGTCCATGTCATTGACAAAATAGCATTCCGTTCCGTACAGGACCTTGACGCCGGTCTTCTTTGACGCGTTCCACATATCCGGGAAAGCCTGAACATTTCCGTGATCCGTCACCGCAACGGCTGGCATTCCCCAGTATGCGGCACGTTCCACCAGCGCTTTGGGATCCGTCAGCGCGTCAAGCGTGGAAAAGCGCGTATGCGCGTGAAGTTCTACCCGTTTTTCCGGAGCTGTATCCCTGCGGATACTCTTTTTCCCTTTCGCGATCGCAACGGGTTCGAGGATCATGTCTTCATCGTATCGGCTGTAGGTGATCTCGCCGCGGATGATCAGATGATCCTTTTCCGCTATCTTGTCCAGGATCCCCTTGTCCTCATCCGAGCGCAGATATTTCGTGACACGGACCGTATTGGTCTTGTCCGTCAGATCGAAGGCTAAGATGGCGCCGCCTTTTTTTGTCTGTTTGCGGCTGGTTACCGCTATCACATCCCCTTCCACAACGACCCTGCCGCTCTCAAGCGTAAGGGTACTCATAGGAACAGGAGTGCCTTTCACGGGTTTTCCGTAAATAGAAGAGAAAACCGGAGGTTTCTCCGCAGCCAGGCCGGTACTTTTTTCTTCGGTTTCCTGTTGCGCCTTCCGCTCCTGCGGATACTCCGCTTCAATCGTCACCTCATGCAGGGCATAATCGTCCGCGATCATCTTTTTCAGTCCGGCCAAATCTGAATGGGAAGGCTGTGCCGGAAAAGCCATGCGGATAAGCAAGGAGCGTTCCCGCGTATCTACGCGCGCGAAAGTAACGAAGGCCTTGTCAAGGCCTCCGCAAAGCTCGATCCGTTTCTCACAGCCGGGGAACATCTTCAGAAGTGCGATCCGCTTTCCCATACGTGTTCTTTATACTCCTTCTTCCTCACAGATCCGGTCGAGCAGCGCGTCGCAGAGCTGCCCGTACGGAAACGTTCCGAGGATCTCTCCCTTCCGGAAGAGCAGGCCCTTCCCTTTTCCGCCTGCTATCCCGTAATCCGCTTCTCTTGCCTCTCCGGGTCCGTTCACCACACAGCCCATAACCGCTACGGTGATGTCCCGATCCAGTCCGGCAAGCCGCTTTTCCACTTCTCCCGCCAGACCGATCAGATCGATCTCTGTCCTCCCGCAGGTAGGACAGGATATAAAGCGAACACCGCTTCTTCGAAGTCCGGCCGCTTTCAAAATCGCGATGCCGGCTTTCACTTCCTGTACCGGATCGGCTGTGAGGCTCACCCGTATCGTGTTTCCGATCCCTTCGTTCAGAATCGTTCCGATCCCTACCGCTGACTGGATCGTGCCGTTGTATTCCGTGCCTGTTTCGGTGATCCCTACATGAAGCGGATACGGAAAACGCTCCGCCGCAAGACGGTAGGTTTCGACCGTGAGAGGCACGGAAGATGCTTTCAGCGAGATGCAGATCTCATGAAAATCATATTTCTCCAGAAGTTTCACATGACCCTCCGCACTTTCAGTCAGCGCTTCAGGACAGGGATGCCCGTATTTCTCCAGCAGGGGCTTTTCCAGGCTCCCTGCGTTGACGCCAATTCGTATCGGGATCCTCTTTTCACGGCAGACTTTCGCCACTGCTTTCACGTTTTCTTCCGGTCCAATGTTCCCTGGGTTGATCCGGATCTTGTCGATTCCTCTCGCCGCGCATTCCAGTGCCAGGCGATGATCAAAGTGGATATCCGCCACCAGCGGAATTCCGATCTGCTCACGGATCGCGGATACGGCCTGTGCCGACCGCATATCCGGCACGGCGACGCGTACGATCTCGCAGCCGGCAGCCTGCAACTGTCTGATCTGTGCGACCGTTGCTTCAACATCCCAGGTCTTCGTATTGCACATTGACTGTACGGATACCGGTGCATCGCCGCCGATCTCCATAGTGCCCACGTTTATTTTTTTCGTATTGTTTCGAACCGGCATATCACTTCTCATTTCCCGAAGAGTTTAAGAATATCGTTGAACATGATGAATGCCATGAATGCCAGCAGAAGGACCATTCCCGCCGCGTGGATATAGCCTTCGTATTTCGGATCAAGCTTTTTGCGCGAGACCGCTTCGATCAGGGCTGAAACCAGAAGCAGAAAAACTCTTCCTCCGTCCAGTGCCGGAATGGGAAGCATGTTCATCACTGCCAGATTGATGGCAATGAACGCACCAAGATAGAAAATACTGTAGAAGGCGTCTGATGTACTCTCCGCCTGTTCACCTGTCTCTGCGATCATGTCCACGATCCCGACGGGGCCGGACATTTCCTTCACACTGACATGTCCTTTCACCAGTTCCGCAAGACCGGACCATACCCAACGGCAGAATTCCATCGAAGTGTTCCATACATTACGTAATTTTACAGTAAAGGTCGCCTCTTCATAGCCGAAGGAAAAGCCATATCGTTTCTGGGTCTCACCTTCATAGAGAAGCTTTTCCATCGGAAAATCCGAGAGCGTGAAACGGTGTCCGTCGCGGATGACCACGATGTCATGGACTGTTTCTCCGTTATCCATATAATCCGAAAAATCATAATACTGATAGATCCGGTGCCCGTCGATGGAATAGAAACGGTCCCCGACCTGCAGCGGCCCGTTATACGGGCAGTCCCGGACAAATTCCGCGATCACCGGAGAAATGAATGCCTTTGCCGGAGCATAGAGCACTGCGATGATGAGCATCCCGAGCAGAAAATTCATGAGCGATCCCGCGATCAGGATAATCAGGCGCTTCCATACCGGCTGGCTTGTGAAGGCTCTCGGATCATCGCTGGATTCATCTTCTCCCGCCATGGAGCAGAAGCCGCCGATCGGTACGCAGCGAATAGAATAAGTTGTCTCGCCCCGCTGTTTCTTTACGATCGCAGGACCCATGCCGATGGCAAATTCATTCACTCTCACTCCACAGAGTTTTGCAGCGGTAAAATGTCCGCCTTCATGTACAAAGATCAGCACGCCGAATAACAGGACGGCGATCAGGATATACAATACTGTCATCTTCCGAATTCTTCTTCCACAAATCTTCTTGCAGCCGCATCCGCCTCGAGGATCGTCTCAAGATCCGGATCCTCTGTGATTCCGATTTTTTCGACAGCCCTTGCGGCGGCATCATAAATACGGTTGAAGCCAAGCTCTCCCCGCAGGAACATATGCACGGCAGTCTCGTTGGCCGCACTCATCACACAGGGGCCGCTGCCGCCCGCTTTCGCCATATCGACGGCGAGGGCAAGACACGGCATGTTTTCATAGTCCGGCGCTTCAAAAGTCAGTTCATGCAGCTGATAAAAATCCAACGTATCGAACGGAGACGGGCAGCGCTCCGGCCATGTCAGCGCAAGCTGGATGGGGAGGCCCATATCCTGCACTCCCAACTGGGCGATCACCGTCCCGTCAATCAATTCCACCATGGAATGTACCACGCTCTGCGGATGGATCACAACCTGGATCTGTTCCGGAGTGACGGAGAACAGGTGCATCGCTTCAATGAATTCAAGCCCTTTATTCATCATGGTCGCGCTGTCTACAGAGATCTTGGCCCCCATATTCCATTTCGGGTGCTTTACTGCCTGCGCCGGAGTGATACTCTCCAGTGCGGAACGCTTCATACCGCGGAACGGACCTCCCGATCCAGTCAGAAGGATCCTCCGGAGTTCTTCTCTCCGGCGCCCCGCCAGACACTGAAACACCGCGGAATGCTCTGAATCCACGGGAACGATTTCCGCTCCTGTCTCTTTCGCACGCCGCATAACAATCTCCCCCGCACAGACAAGCGTCTCCTTATTGGCCAGGGCGATCCGCTTTTTCTGCTCAATAGCAGCAAGTGTAGGCCGCAGTCCGATCGCTCCGGAGACTGCGGTCACCACACAGTCACAGTGATCCCCTGCTGCCGCCTCTATCAGTCCATTGATCCCGGAGACAACCCGTATTTCCGTATCCGCCACTGCTGTACGAAAATCCCTCGCCGCCGCCTCATCATAAACGGCTACAAGTTTCGGGCGGAAACGGCGCGCCTGTTCCTCAAGGAGCGCTGTACTGCGATTTGCCGAGAGCGCCGTCACGGGTATCCCGGTATGTTCCGCCACATAAAGGGTCTGCCTGCCAATGCTTCCGGTGCTTCCCAGCACAGAAACTGATGATACCATACTGTCCTCTCCCGTTAAACGGCGCCGAATCTGCGTTCCCTGATGCGGAAAGCTTCAAGTGCTTTTTCCAGTTCCTCCGGGCCAAAATCCGGCCAAAGCACATCCGTATAATAGAACTCCGAATAGGCGCACTGCCAAAGCAGGAAGTTTGAGACCCGCTTCTCTCCGCCTGTCCGGATAATCAGCTCCGGATCCGGAATTCCGGCGGAATAAAGATAGGAAGAAAAACTATCTTCCGTGAGTTCCGCAGGTGCCTTCCCTTCCGCGCAGTCGCGTGCATAGCGCATCGCTGCCCGTACGATTTCGTCCCGACCGCCGTAGTTGAGACAGATATTTGCCTGAAAGCCTTCATATCCTGCAGAGATCGCATCGGTTTTTGCCACCATCTCCTGCAGTTCCGCGGACAGGCCTTCGACATTCCCGAAAATCTTCATCCGGATCTTATCGCGCGCCATCGTTTCGATGGCTTCATCCAGATATTTCTTCAGCAGCTTCATGATCGCCCCCACCTCTTCGGTCGGACGTTTCCAGTTCTCCGTGGAGAAGGCGTAGACCGTAAGATAGTCCATCCCCATGTTTTTGCAGGTCGTGGCGATTTTTCGGAAATTCTCCGCACCGACCGCATGACCGGCTGTTCTGGGCAGTCCGCGTTTTCTGGCCCACCGACCGTTGCCGTCCATTATAATGGCAATATGGCGGGGGATCCGATCGTTCTCCCCCGCCTTTGTGTTACCCGACTGTGCCGCCATCTCAGATTTCCGTCAGTTCCTTTTCTTTTTTCGAGGAGATCCCGTCGATTTCCTTGATGTAATCATCCGTGAGTTTCTGGATGTCCTTCTCAGCGATTTTATAATCATCCTCTGTCATCTCGCTGCTTTTCTGCTGCTTCTTGAATTTTTCGATGGCATCGCGGCGGATATTGCGGATAGCGACCTTTGCTTCCTCGGCATATTTTTTTGTCTGCTTGACCAGATCTTTTCTTCGCCCTTCCGTAAGCGGCGGGAAAACCAGCCGGAGCATGCGTCCGTCATTCTGCGGGTTAATCCCGAGATCCGAGGCCAAAATCGCTTTCTCGATCCCTTTCAGGATCGATGCATCCCACGGCTGGATCAGCAGCGAACGCGGATCCGGAGTGGCGATGGACGCTACCTGCTGGATGGGTGTAGGGACGCCGTAGTAATCCACCTGGATCTGGTCCAGGACAGCGGCATTTGCTCTGCCCGCGCGGATCGTGGCATACTGCGTGGTCAGAGACTCACAGGTCTTCTTCATTTTGTTTTCGAATTCCTGATATTCCGACATTTCTAAATCCTCCCTGTATATTCTCTGTTGTTTTGTTTTCTGTTATTTCACGGTGGTCCCGACTTTTTCACCCTGCAGTACCCGCAGGATGTTTTCCGGTTCCGCCAGTGCGAATACGATGACCGGAAGATCGTTATCCATGGCAAGGCTCGTTGCCGTCGAATCCATCACAGCCAGACGGCGCTCCAGCACCTCACTGTAGCTTATCTCGTCGAATCTGAAGGCTGAAGGATTCTTTTTCGGGTCATCGGAATAGACCCCGTCGATGTTTTTGGCCAGAAGGATCGCATCAGCATGGATCTCCGCCGCGCGAAGAACAGCTCCTGTATCTGTGGAAAAGAAAGGCTGACTTGTCCCGCATGCAAACAGGACGACCTTCCCCGCTTCAAGATACTCGATCGCCCGTCGTGCGTCATGCCGTTCTCCCACGCCCTGGATGTCAATTGCTGTGAGCACCCTGGCATCCACGCCGGTCTGCTTGAACACATCCGCCACAGCCAGACAGTTCATTGCCGTGGCAAGCATGCCCATTTTATCTGCACTGACGCGCTCAACCTTCCCGGCGCCATCTTTCACTCCGCGCCAGAAGTTTCCACCGCCGATCACAATGGCCACCTGGACTCCGATCTCCGTGCAGCGTTTCACGGTCTCGCAGACTTCAGTGACGAATCCGAAATCGAATCCCGTTCCCTTGCTGCCGGAAAGAGCTTCTCCGCTGATTTTGATCAGAACTCTCCTATAGACAGGCTCACTCATACTCACGCCTCCATTTTTATATGTCCAGGATCCCCAGGATCACTATGCCCGCAATTACGGTCGCAATTGAAAGATAGTGCTTAAAAGAAAGCTTTTCCTTCAGGAAAACACGGCTCCACACCACACTTGCCACGCAGTAGGCTGAGATGATCGGAGCGGCAAAAGCCACATGCTTCGTATCCGCAAGCGCATAGATATAGAAAAACTGCCCAGCCGTTTCAAACACGGCTCCGATATATTTCGGAGCCTCCATCTTCGGGACCAGCTTCTGCTTTTTCACTCCGATCACCCAGATCGCGCACAGAACACCTACCGCCAGGAACGTCAGTTCATAGGCGACGTTTGCGCTGTCCTCATCCAGGATCTCGAGAACGCGGCTGTCTGCAAATGTTCCCAGCGCGTCGAGCAGGCAGTAGATGACAGGGATCGCCAGTGCGATCCAGCTCTTGGCATAGTGATGATTGGAAGCATCCTGCCGCGCGCGACGCAGCTCCTCATCCTCGTTCGCCTCGACAAAGCCGAGCGCGATCACTCCGATGCATACGAGGGCTACGGCAACCAGCGCCAGCGGAGGCAAATCATCTCCGATCCCGGTCGTGACCAGAGTAAGTACGGCAACGATGGCTCCGGAACTGTTGCAGATCGGAGAAGAGATGGACAGTTCGATATAGCGCAAGCCCAGATATCCAATC
This sequence comes from Oscillospiraceae bacterium, assembly GCA_017632775.1. Taxonomy (GTDB): domain Bacteria; phylum Bacillota; class Clostridia; order Oscillospirales; family Oscillospiraceae; genus Limivicinus. The sequence continues at coordinate 27,857 of JAGBQR010000035.1, forward strand.
GCCATGGAAAGGATATAAAGCATGGAAACCGGAAGATATGTCAGCAAGATCCGTCCGTTGATCCCGACGCCATTGAAGAAGACTTCATAAGCGGCATGGAGGCCCATCACAAAGCCGACAGCCATGACCATCTTCAGGTGACTGTATTTGTCTTCCGCATTCTGGCAGCCGATCTTCGAGAAAAGATCCGAGCCGCTCCAGCAAAGAAGTGCAATCAGCGCAAAAGTGAACCACATAGAAAGCAAAGCTCCTATTCTGTGCCTTTCAAACAGAGGTATTTTACCACACGAACCGGTCTTTGACAATGAAGAAATGATGAACAGAAAGAAGACGCCGAAGAAACGATCCTCTCCGGCGCCTTCTTTCTGTTGGCGTTCTCTTTTTCCGTCAGAACAGGTTTTTCAGGCGAATCGAAGCCGCTTTCAGCTCGTTCCGACTGTAGGAATTGTTCGGATCCGCAAGGACCAGGTTGACCGCATCGCGAATGCTGCCCGCTCCGGCGACCAGGCGGTCCACAAGCATAGCCTCTGCAGAAACGGTATGTTCCCTCTTGTTGAATACGTAGTCCTCATCGATCTCAATGATAACCGCGTATTCCCCTTTTTCGTAATTCCCCTTATCCAAAAGCTGCTGCTTTACTTTCTCCGGTGTCCCGCGGAAAGTCATCTCGTGCAGTTTCGTAAGATCGTTGCAGAGGCACAGAGAGCATGCAGCCTCTTCTTCAATGAAAAACTCCACCAGTTCCATGATCCGTTTAGGCGATTCATAAAAGGCGAACGTACGTGTATCTCCGTGACGCATTTTTTCCAGAAGCTTCCGCCGGTCCGCGTTCTCCCGCGGGAAGAAGCCATAGAAGAGAAACGACGAGAGATCAAAGCCTGAAACGCTCAGGGCGGTGATCGCTGCACAGCATCCCGGAACTCCTATCACCGGGATTCCTTCCTCCACCGCCGCACGGATCAGCTCATTTCCGGGATCTGAAATACAGGGCGTTCCTGCATCCGTGATCACGGCGATGCTTCGCCCTTCTTTCATTTCATTCACAAAGTATTTCGCTTTCCCGTATTCGTTGAACTTATGGTTCGAGACCAGTTTGCCTCGTATCTCCAGTTTGTTCAGAAGCACCATCGACCGCCTGGTGTCTTCCGCCGCAATGATATCCACGTCCGAGAGGATCGCCCTGCCACGGGGCGACATATCCCGGGAATTGCCGATCGGTGTTGCCACGATATAAAGGGTTCCGGGGTTCACATTCTGCATTGTTTTCTCCTGAAAAGAGCCCGCGTTCAACGCGGGCCCTTTTCCTTCTATTTCAGTTTCCGTATGAAATACCTTCAGGATTCGTCGTCTCCGTAGTTCTTCTCAAACCACTGCTTGACTGTCCTCGGAGAGATTTTCAGCCCGATCCCGATAAATGCAGCCGCTTCGTTGAAATTACGAAGCTGCATGAGATGCTGGAAGTTCGTTTCGTCCGGGACCTCGGGGATGCCGTTATGATCATCCATGTATCCGCAGGCATAGCAGATATTGATCGGATAATTCCTGTGCTGGGAAACTTCCATCGTATTACCGCAGCGAGGGCATTTCATGACCGGTTCTCCTTTATACGTTCAGTTTATTCCTCACCGTCGTCACAGATCAGGCCGTAACCACCCTGATTTCTTTTATAGACGACAGCGATCGCTTCGTTGGCTTCCATGTTTTTAAACACGAAAAACTCATGACCGAGCAGGTTCATTTGCAGAATCGCCTCTTCCGGAGCCATGGGCTTGATGGAGAAGCGCTTGTTGCGGACGATCTGGAATTCGTCATCCGGTTCGTCCTCCGCCGGAACATAAGCAGGTACAGGCTCACGCTCCAGTGCCCCCTCGCGCAGTCTTTTCTCGAGGCGGGTCTTGTTCCGGCGGATCTGACGTTCAATGGCGGCAACGCCGGAATCTACAGACGCATACATATCGTTTGTAAGTTCGCTTGCCCTGTAAAACAGGCCGTTGTTGCGAATGGTAATCTCAGCCAGGAACCGTCCGCGCTCGATACTGAAAGTGACGGCAGCTTCGCCTTCTGTTTTGAAGAAACGGTCCAGCTTGCTGACCTTGCGGATCGTATAAGCTCTGAGTTCCTCGGAGGAATCCATTCTCTTCTCGGTGAAAGTGAACTTCATGTTTCGAACACTCCCTTCTTTTTTGGAAAGTATACTTTCCTAGTCATATTATACCACGGGAGAGTCCGGGAATGAAGGAACAATCAGCCGGCCCCTGACAAATCGGCAACTTGCATAATTTTCAGCTGCGATTTTTTATATGTCAAAGTTTTCACAACCTATGTGGATTATAGTACACTCTGATTCCCGATGCAAGTATTTTTTTCTTCCGTAAAAAAACGCTCCTGTGCAGAAAAGATCCGGTACGCTGAGTACCGGATCTTTTCAGATCGGCCAGCCCGGAAGCCAGCCAAGCAAAGCCGAGAAAACTTCCCTGTTCACCGGAAGCGCGCTGAGCGCCGGATAGAACAGTGCGAACAGCAGCACAGAAACAGCTGTGATCGCAATCACAACTGTTTTTCCATGTTTCGTCTTCTCCATGAAAGAAAAAAGATATCCCATCGCCAAGACGAGGAAGACCGTGCTCGGAAAATAATGGTATTCAAAGACGACACGGCTTACGAACATCCACGGTATAAGCTGGGCCAGATATCCAGCGATGAGGAAGGCCGCGTTCCTGTCGCGATTCACAGCAGTGCGGAACAGCATCATGATCATTGCCGCCAGACCGCTCCAACACAGGAGCGGATTGACAAACGCGGCGATCGAGGCATAACTGCCGTCCGGATAGTACTTAAGATAATACAGGATCGGACGGATATCCAGCATCCACTGATACCAGCGCGAGGAATAAGGGTGTGTCGCCGTGACGCCAGAATGATAGGAAAACATGAACTTCTGGTTCTCCAGAACAAGCTCCAGGTATTCCTTTTTCAAGAACATTCCCGCTCCGCCCATCCCGCGGGCGATCCCGTACGGGAAATAACTTACATAGTAGACGCAGGCCGGAATAAGCACGAAAAACAGTACACACCATGCACAATTGGACAGAAAGGACGCCCAGCGACGCCCGGCCCGTTCGCTGTGATCACATAGACGGTTGAGCTGCAGGACCAGCCAGATCAGGGCGAGTCCCGCACCGGCATAGAAGCAGGTCCATTTGCATGCCGCGCCGATCCCGAAAAACACACCCGAGAGAGCAAGGTCACGTTTTTTCCCGTCACAGGCATAGCGATACATGAACCAGTACATCATCAGGATGAAAAAGACGGCGTATGTATCGATGGTGGCGATACGCGTTTGCACAAAATGCATGAAATCCGAAGCGAGAAGGATTGTACCGCAGATCGACGCAAGCGTGCTCCCTGTCATCTTTTTGAGGAACAGATACAGGATTGGAAGCATCAGCACGCCGAAGAACGTCCCCATAAAGCGCCATCCGAAAGGAGTCAGTCCGAAGACGCGGATCCCGACAGAAATCAGAATTTTCCCGAGCGGCGGGTGCGAAATCTCGTATGGCTTTATCCCGCGGATATGCTCCTCCGCCGTACGGACATGATATACCTCATCAAAATAGCTGCTGTTTTTCCAGCTCGATTCTGCAGGAACCAGATCCTGCTCGTCGATGAGGGTTTCCCCCTGTCTGTTCCCGGCTTTCAGGGCAATCTTTTTTCCCTCATGGAAGAATGCCGCCTCTCCAAGCCAGGGATCGTTCCCATAAGCCGTGATCCTTATGGAGCAGATCTTATCTGCGGTTATCTCCGGGAACTCCGGTTCCACCCACTTCAGGATCTGAGCGTAGTCCTGCTCAAGGACAAACGCATCGGTATAGCTGATTCCATCCGCGGAAAAGGAAACTGCATAGCTTCCGGTGTTGATCCCGGTATAGCACAGCACGGAACCGATCCGGGAGGGTTCCTCCAGCAGGAGGATCGCTTCTTCTCCCGCGCAAAACTCCGCAAAACTCTGCGGAGCCTCCCCGTCACCCAGCCGGAAGAAAGCAAGCGCCGCATACAGCACCGTAACCGTCAGACAGCAAAGGCGGTCCTTTCTGGTCATCCGTCCGTCCGACCGTACGTCAGTCCGTACAATCCGGATATCCGGGAGAAGCATGAAAAACGCTGCGATGGCCAGAAAGGTCAGTCCGCAGAGGACTATTCCAAGAACTTTCATTCCCCTCGCAGCACCAGGTGCAGATCCTTCACCGCAGGAAGAACATAATCCGGCTTCCGTTCGGCTTCCGCAAGCATCTTTTCGTCTGTTTCACCGGAGAGCACCAGCAGCGAGACCGCCTCAGCATTCTGGGCTACCGCGATGTCTGTATAGAGCCTGTCGCCTACACAGCATATCCTGCTGTTGGGAATCCCCGTCATATGTGAGATGATGTCCACCATGTTCCGGTTCGGTTTGCCGATCACCACCGGGACTGCTCCCGATGCAGCGGTCAGAAGCGCGCAGATGCTTCCGCAGTCCGGGAGGACCTCTCCTGCCGGCATAGGGCACACCCAGTCCGGATTCGCCTCGATAAAGGCAGCTCCGCGGCGAAGATAGCGGACTGCCTTGTTCAGCTTTTCATAGACGAGTTCCGTGTCGAAACCCGCCACCACAACGTCCGCGTCCTCTTCCACAAGATTGATCCCGTAACTTCTCAGTTCCCCGTAAAAGGCTTTCGTGCCCACCAGGTATACCCGTGCTCCCGGATATTTCTCGTTCAGATAAAGTCCGGTCGCCATCCCGGATGTAAACACGTTTTCCTTTTCGCAGGGGAACCCCAGTCTCCGCAGCCGGGTGATATAGTCGCTCCCGGCACGGGAGGAGTTGTTCGTCAGATAGATATACCGTTTCCCGAGACGCGGAAGATCTTCCATCAGTTCGATGGCCCCTTCATAGACCTCGTCTCCGAGATAGAGGGTCCCGTCCATGTCAAAAAGAAACAGTTCGCATTCCTTCAGTTTTCTGTAATCCATTGCACACACTCCCGCTGCTGTATTTAGCCGGCCAGGCCGTTGATCCCAGTACCGTCCTGTTTCAGATGATGAATCCTCCATCCACCGTCAGTACCTGCCCGGTGGTATATTCAGCCTCCGCAAGGCTGCAGATCATGGCGGCGATCTCTTCCGGTCTTCCCAGCCGGCCCATAGGGATCTCCTCCGCCAGATTGTCGAGTGTCTCCCGTCCCAGCACCTGAACCATGTCTGTATCGATCACGCCCGGGGCCACACAGTTGACGCGGATCCCGCTGGGGGCCAGTTCCGCAGCCAGGGAGCGGGTAAGGCCGATGATGGCGTGTTTCGTGCTGGAATAGGCCACTTCACATGAAGCGCCGTGGTTTCCCCATATCGAGGATATGTTCACGATCGAACCGGCATGTTCATGCAGCATGTTCGGCAGGACCTGCTGAATGGTATTGAAGCATCCTCCGAGATTCACATCGAACATCCGGTCCCAGACTTCCCGTGTGATATCCTGGAACTGGTGCTGCTCCGCGATGCCCGCGTTGTTCACCAGCAGCGTCACGGGACCGAATTCCGCTTCGATCTGCCGCACCATCCTCTCCACTGCTTTCGGATCCGCCACATCTGCCTGCCGGCTCATCACTGCGCACCCTTTCCGTCTCAGCGTGGATTCGAGTTCCTCTGCCCTGTCCCTGCGTTCCAGATAGTTGATGCATACCGCATAGCCTTTTTCTGCCAGAAGGCGTGCTGTGGCTGCCCCGATCCCGCGGGAGCTTCCCGTAACCAGTGCAACTTTCATCCGGCTTCCTGTCCTTTCCTCTTCTCCCGGCTCTCCTCCTGATGCTTCAGGATCTGACCTCGGCTGTGCTCGGCTATATCCACCGTGCGCATTCCCGCTGCGGTCTCCGCAGGAATCACTTCCAGAATACTCAGAGTAACATCCGTCACTCGCCTGAGAACATTCCTCCTTACGTTCTCCGTTCCCTCAATACATGCAACAACGATCGGGACACCGGCTTTCTGCGCGATCTTGAAGGAACCGGGATGGAAGTCCCCCAGCGCACCGGTCCTGGAACGGGTCCCTTCCGGGTAGATGCAGATGGAACAAATGCCCCTTTTCAGATAGTCCGCGGCCTGCAGAATGCTCTTGAGAGCTTCTCGATTGTTTTCCCGGTCGATTGCGATGCAGCCCGCTCCATATGTCGCCGTCCCGACCAGCGGAAAGCGGAAGATGGAGGGCTTCATCACAAAAAACACGTTGTATCTCCGCAGAAGCTTTATGGTGACCAGCGGATCGAATCCCGAAAGATGGTTGCAGACGAGCAGGAACTGTCCTTTCTCCGGCAGCTTTTCCGACCCGGTGACTTTTGTCCGGATGAACAAAAACGTGCATACCAGAGAAGCAGCCATCTCGCAGAGGACCTTCATGTTTTTCGACTGTTTCTCAAGCGGCTTCCGCTTATCGATCGAGAGGGCGATCAGCGCCGCATAGAGCAGATACAGCACAACGACCGCCAGAAAGGCGCCGATGAAAAACAGCAACACCTTCCAGATATCCGCGGCTCCCGTGACGGAACCGGAAGCAGCTGCGAATACCGCTGCAGCAGCTGCCGCGATCAGTGCAAAACACAATGCTACCATACTTTTTCCCTCTTTCCTGTACAGATGCTCCGTCTCTTTCGCGAATAGAGCTTTGACCGGTCATGCGGCGCATCTATGCGAGCAGAAGCCCGCACAGCTCTTCCGGTGTCCGGGCGAACGCCATCGCCCCGGCAGCTTCCAGCACTTTTCGCTCTCTGAATCCCCACAGCACCGAGATGCAGTCGATCCCGGCATTTCTTGCGGTATCAATATCCACCTCGGAATCGCCCGCATAGACGCATTCCTCTCTGGGAACTCCAAGCCGTTCGATTGCCGCAAAGATCATATCCGGCCACGGTTTTCTCCGCAGGCCATCCTTCTCCCCGATTACGAATTCCGCAAAGTCAGGGAAGTAACGGTCCGCAATCTCCCTGGCAGCCGCATCCGGTTTGTTCGAGATGATCACCTGCCGCAATCCCGCGGCCTGCAAACTTCTCATCAGTTTTGGGATCCCCGGATACGGTCCTGTTTTGATCAGGCAGTGTTTCTGGTAATAGTTTACATAATATTCCAAGATCGTCTCGAATCGATCCGGATCCGTCCCTGCCGGTACCGCCTGCTCCATCAGTCTCCGCGCTCCATTCCCCACAAAACGCATCGTATCGGCAAGAGTGATCTGCGGCAGACCGAAAGCCTGAAGCGATGCGTTCACCGAGTCGTTCAGATCTTCGATAGTATTCATCACAGTCCCGTCCATATCGAAAAGGACAGCTTTATACCTCATTTTTCTTTACGGGCCTCTCCGTTTGCATCCTGAAGCGTGTTTTTCTGCCATATGGTCCAGAGGCCTTTCAGAATAAGGTCTTCATCCAGTTTGACCTCATGCCGGCAATAAGGCACGATCCGGTGCGCGATCCCGCCTGTGGCAATGACGGTGCATTTATCGCCGAGTTCCTCTTCCATGCGGTCGATCATTCCATCGATCATGGACGCCGTGCCAAAAACGGCTCCGGACCGCATGCAGTCCACCGTGTTTGTGGCCACCGCTTTCGGAGGTGCCGTGATCGATATGGCCGGAAGAAGGCTCGTGCCCGATGATAGGGCCCGGTAGGAAAGATTCACTCCGGGCAGAATCGCTCCGCCGAGAAAGGCCCGGCTGCTGTCGATCGCGGTGATCGTGGTGGCAGTGCCGAGGTCCAGAACAATGCAGGGCGCCCCGTAATACGTGATGGCGGCAACTCCGCCTACAACAAGGTCCGCGCCGAGCGTTGCCGGATCATCGATGCGCACATTCAAACCGGTTCGGATCCCCGGCCCGACAGCGAGGCACTCCACCCCGGATACTTTCCGCACCGCTTCGATGATGGCAGCCGTTGCCGGAGGCACGACCGAGGAAACGATCGCACCTTCCAGCTCCTGCATATCAAAATCAAAGATCTCAAACAGCTGCTTGATCTTGATGGCGTACTCCGCCCAGGTATCGGAATGCCCGGTACGTATACGCACCACATTCCGGATCTCACCGTTTTCGATACCGCCCAGAACGGTATGCGAATTTCCCACATCCACTGCAAGGATCATTCTGTTTTCCTCCTGTAGCCGGTTTTGTCCTGTATTATTCCTTATTTGATTCTGAATCAGTTGTATACTGCATGGGGCGTGCGCGGAGCGGTCATATCCAGCGGCGCGAACACATAGCCGTTGTTCAGTCCCCAGATGATGATCCGTTCCACCGCATCCACGCTGAATTCCTTTATGTCGTGCTGCAGAACGACGGCGTAGCCATAGTCCACCTGCTGGATCCTCTGGATCACATTCAGGTAGACCTGGTCCGACTTTCTTGTCTCGCCGGCATCGCCCGAGGGAACGTTCCAGTCGAAGGCCTTGAAGCCCATGTCCGGCATAGCCTGCGTGAGCACTGTCATGATACCTGGCGTGATACGGCTGATCGTATTGGAACTGCCGCCCGGAAAGCGGAACAGGTTCGTATACTCCCCGGTCTTTTCGTGGATGAGCTCACGCATACGCATGAAATCCTCCACGTACTCCTCCACGCCTGAATAGATATAGTCGTAGTCATGCGAATAGGTATGTACTGCGACCGTATGGCCTTCTGCATATTCCCGGGCGATCAGATCGACGTACTCCGGGAACTGGTTGGTCACGAAAAACGTGGCTTTTACCCTGTATTTTTTCAGGATGTCCAGCAGCTTTTCCGTGTACGGCCCCGGACCGTCGTCAAACGTAAGATAGATGGTTCTGCTCGCCGGAGCCACGGAGGCCGGGACGCCGACCGGGTTCACGAACACTTTCCGTGTTGCAGTAACCGGCCCGCCGAAGCCTGTTTCCAGCGTATAGGTCAGCTCATATTCCCCGGCAAGATAGGGCGTCACTTCCCCTTCCACTGTGACAAGCGCGCTCACATCCTCCGCCCGCTCATTGTATGCCCGGAAGCCCGGATCTTCAAACGTCATGCCGGCTTCCATGACATAGTTATCCTCTCCGAGAAGCTTGATTACCGGCTCAGTCGGCGCATAGACGATCGGCCGTTCCGCGAAAGCTTCATTTCCCGATTCGTCGGATACCGAATAATATACCGTATCACCGCGGATCTCCGTGACCACCCGCGAGGTAATATCCCCGTCGTGGTTGTCGGTAGCCCGGTAGCCCGGCTCCTGAAAGCCTGTGCCTGCATAGGCGTTGAAATCGACAGTGGGAGTAAGCTCCAGTCTGGGATTCACCCGGTCGACCACCCGCACAATACGGATCTGCTCGTAATCCTTCTGCAGATAGGTGCAGAAATAGCGGATCTGGTGTTCTCCCAGTTCGGCAAGATCATGCGGGATATAGGCATAGACGTCGATGACCGTATCGAGCTCACCGAACAGACGCCCCACGGAGGCCGCCTTTGCTCCCGCATCCGTATACTCCTGCCCGTATTCCAGCAGGACTTCTTTCTGTCCGAGCACTTCCAGTTCGGCATGCCGCCCGTCATAGAACCAGGCTGCCGCAGCCAGGAGGATCAGAAAAAGAAAGAGAAAAACGGGTATGAGCCACCATCTTCTCTTTTTCCGCGGATTCGCCGAAGCGTTCACCATGCGAGTATCACCTTCTGTTCAAAACATCCGGATCTGCCGGTATTTCACCACCAGCTGAGATTATCCCGGAAATTCTCGTAATCAAAGATTTCGTCGACCTGCGCGTAGATCTCGTTCTTGCTTCCGTCCGCGTTCCAGCGCCAGTAGTTACCGGTGGACTCCACATAGGCGAAGCAGAATTCGCAGTCAGGCAGACGTTCCATGATTTCCTGCCGCTGGTAATACGGCACGCTGGTGCATGTGTTCCAGAGGCGTTTGAGACTGCTGAGCCCGTACAGCGGAGTGATGTCCGTCAGGCCGAAAAGACAGGAAATGTTCAAATGCTCGAGATTCGGACAGCTCGCCAGCGGTGAAACATCATACACGTTGGAAACGAAGATCTCCAGATACCAGAGTTTCTCATGATTGGCAAGCGGCGAAATGTCCCATATCGAGGTGGCGGCAAAGATGGCGATCTCGAGATCCGGCATGAAAGCCACAAAATCGATGGAGTTCAGATTGTCGTTATGCCCCATGTCGATGTATTTCACCTTGTTGCAGTAGCGCAGGTTATAGCACATGCTGCCCGTGAGCGATCCGTTCGCAAAGATGCGTTCCGTATCAGTGCGGCAGCTGTACGGGCCGAAATCGACCCGCCAGGCGATGTTCACCTCGGGATACTCCTCCCGAAACTGCGCCAGCACGTCATAATCGATCTCGCAGTACTGGAAAAAAAGTGATTTCAGCCTAGTCATACAGGGCATCATCGTCCGGATCTGCTCCATACCTTCATTATAGATTCCTGCCCAGAGGTATTCCAGTTCCTCGTCAGCCGTTGAAACAGTCTGTCCGAACGATTCAAAGCGGTAATCAAACAGGGCTTCCGGCCGAGCGTCCTGAAGCAAGCGCACTTCCCGAAAAGAGAGCAGGTTCTCTCCGTTTTCCGGAGTAAGAAGCACCTCTCGCAGAGACAGCATCTTTTCAAGAAACGCCGCCGCTTTCTCCGCATCTTCCGCCTTCAGGGCGGTCAGATCCGCCGTGATGGTTTCCGGATCGGTTTCCGGCAGATAATTCGTGATCCGGAAGCGTATATCCGCTTTCGGAAAGCCTGCGTACAAAGAGGAAAGATCCTCCTGCGAAAAATCCGGCGAGGCGATCACGATCTCTTTCATAGCATGGAAACAGGCGGTGTTCCGCGCCAGAATCCCCACGCTCCGACCTTCTTCCAGCACAGCATATTCCGCCGTATTTTCCAGCTCGGAAACAGGTTCGCCCGGTCCTATCTTCACGGAATAGCGGACCTCCACTTCCGGATGGGCGGCAGCATACTGTTCGATCTCCGCATAGCAGCGGCTTCCGTGAAGATCCAACGAGCGGAGCTGTGTATAGTTTTCAAGGACCGCCAGATCTTCCGGATCCTCTGCGCTCAGGGAGAGTTCCGTCCGGGCATACTCCTGGCGCAGGGCTTCCTCCGCCTCCCTTGCCTCCCGCGCTTCCGAGAGCGTCGGCATCGAGCAGGCACCGAGGAAAAGCGCCGTCATCACAGCAAGGAGCAGAAAAACCAAGCGCATGGTCCTGTGCTTCACTTCTCCGTGCCTCCTTTCTGTGATCGTACCGATGCCTGTTACTTTCCAAATTAGTATAATAGCATTTTTCTCCCTGTAACGCAATCATCACGAAAAAAAGCAACCTTTCTGCTTCCAGGAAACGGCATTTTCTGTTGTTTTCTCCTTTTTCTTCTGTTATACTGATTTTTTGTGATGAGAAAAAATCTCTGCGGCAGCCAGCCGTGGGACACCTTAGCCGTGTCCCGGTTCGTTATGCCGGGAAAGGAAATCAGAAAAACAGTATGAAGAACACCGAAAAAACAATGGACAAGATCGTTGCTCTGTGCAAGAACCGCGGTTTCATCTTCGCCGGGAGCGAGATCTACGGCGGCCTTGCCAACACCTGGGACTACGGTCCTCTCGGTGTGGAGCTGAAAAACAATGTGAAGAAAGCCTGGTGGAAGAAATTCGTTCAGGAGAACCCGTACAACGTGGGTCTCGATGCCGCCATCCTGATGAATCCGCAGACCTGGGTTGCTTCCGGTCACCTGAGCAGCTTCTCGGATCCTCTGATGGACTGCCGCGAATGCCACGAGCGTTTCCGCGCCGACAAACTCATCGAGGACTGGGCCAACGAGAACGGCTTTGAGCTCTCCAAGCCCATCGATGCTTTTTCCCAGACCGAAATGAAGGTCTTTGTCGATGAGCACAATATTCCCTGTCCTTCCTGCGGCAAGCACAACTTCACAGATATCCGCCAGTTCAATCTGATGTTCAAGACCTTCCAGGGCGTTACCGAGGACGCAAAAAACACCGTGTATCTCCGTCCCGAGACAGCGCAGGGCATCTTTACCAACTTCGTGAACGTGCAGCGCACCACCCGCCGCAAGCTGCCTTTCGGAATCGCTCAGATCGGCAAGAGCTTCCGCAACGAGATCACTCCGGGCAACTTCATCTTCCGCGTGCGCGAGTTTGAGCAGATGGAACTGGAGTTTTTCTGCGAGCCGGACACCGACCTGGAATGGTTCGATTACTGGCGCAGCTTCTGCCACAATTTCCTTCTCTCCATCGGTCTGAAGGACGAAAACCTCCGTCTGCGCGACCATGATCCTGAAGAACTCTCCTTCTACTCAAAGGCCACCACGGACTTCGAGTTTCTCTTCCCCTTCGGCTGGGGTGAACTCTGGGGTGTGGCCGACCGCACGAATTACGATCTCACCTGTCACCAGAACGTATCCGGTCAGGATCTGACCTATTACGATCAGGATAAAAACGAGCATTACATTCCCTATGTGGTGGAGCCCTCCCTCGGTGTTGAGCGCACGGTACTCTCCGTTCTCTGCGACGCTTATGACGAGGAAGTCGTAGGGCAGGACAAGAAGGGCAACGATGATGTCCGCACCGTGATGCACCTGCATCCGGCTCTGGCTCCCTTCAAATGCGCCATCCTTCCGCTGAGCAAAAAGGATGTACTCACCGGTCCCGCCCGGGAACTCTATCAGGTGCTCTCCAAGGAGTTCATGTGCGATTATGACGAGACGGGATCCATCGGCAAACGATACCGCCGTGAAGACGAGATCGGCACCCCGTTCTGCGTCACCTTTGATTTCAACACGGTTGGCACGGAAACAGACCCGGCGGACGGCTGCGTGACCATCCGTGAACGTGACAGCATGACCCAGGTTCGCATCCCCATCTCTGAAGTGAAAGCATATATCGAAGAAAGGATCAGATTCTGATGAAAGACGGATTTGTAAAAGTCGCCGCTGCCTCTCCCGTGATCCGCGTGGCGGACGCAGAATATAACGCCGAACGCGTGATCGAGTGCATCCGCACGGCGGACAAAAAGGGTGTGAAGGTCCTGACCTTCTCCGAACTCACCCTTACCGGCTGCACCTGCTTTGATCTTGTTACCCACAGAATCCTGCTGGACGGCGCCGAAAAGGCTCTGGTCAAGGTCATTGAGGCCACCAAGGGCATCGATATGCTCGTATTCGTCGGCCTTCCGTTTGCCGTCGGCAGCCGCATCTTCAGCTGCGCCGCCGTAATCTGCAGCGGTGAGCTGATCGGGCTCGTCCCGCGTGAGAACGTGGCCGGCACTCTCTTTTCCTCTCCCAACGGGGAAGAGTGCGAAGTGATCGTAGCGGGCGAATACTCCGCCTTTCTCTCGGCTGACGCCCTCTTTGAGAGCAATGTGATGCAGAACCTCTCCGTGGCTGTGGAACTCGGGGCCGACAGCAGTTCCCTGATTCCTCCCGCCTACCGCCATGCGGAAGCCGGTGCCACGATCCTCGTGCGCATGGCTTCCTTCCCCGAGACGGTCACCTCCACGAAGGATGCGGAACTGGATGTGCGCCACACCTCGTCCCATCTCTGCTGCGGCATGATCCTTGCCGCGCCGGGCAAGGGTGAATCCTCCACGGATAACGTTTTTTCCGGTCTCTGCCTCGTTGCGGAAAACGGAAAGATCCTTGCTGAAGCCGAAGAAGAGAATGCTCTGGCTATCAGCGAGATCGATGTGGAATATCTCACGAATCTGCGCCGCGCAAGAGGCGGGTTCGACACCGCGGAATATCCCCACTGCATCTCCCCCTGGGGTTCCGAACTGGCTGACACAGTCCTTACCCGTCCCTACGCCCGCTCTCCGCATCTGCCTGAGAAGGCTGAGGACGTTCCCTCCTACTGCGAACGTCTGCTTGACATTCAGGTCTCCGGACTGATCAAGCGCATGAACTATGCGAACCTTGACCACTGCGTGGTCGGCATTTCAGGCGGCGTGGACTCCACGCTGGCCGTGATGGTCTGTGCCAAAGCAGTGAAAAAGATGGGCCTGCCCTCCACCAACGTGGTGGCCTGCACCATGCCCTGCTTCGGCACCTCCTCCCGCACCAAGTCCAATGCTGTCATCGTTGCGGAACAGATGGGCGCGGATGTCCGCGTGATCGATATAACAGACTCCGTGAACCAGCACTTCGACGATATCGGTCATGCCCGCGATGATTACAGCATCGCCTTTGAAAACGCTCAGGCACGTATGCGTACGATGGTCCTTATGGACATCGCCAACAAGGTAAACGGACTTGACGTCGGCACGGAAGACCTCAGTGAATATATTGACGGGTGGTGCACCTTCAACGGCGACCATACCAGCATGTATGACGTAAATCTCGGTCTCACCAAAACGCAGGTCCGCGCCAACGTGCGCTATATCGCCCAAACCACAGACGACAAGATTCTTGCCGACGCTCTGTGGGACGTACTGGACTGTCCCGTTACACCGGAGCTTCTCCCGATCCATGACGATCAGATCGAGCAGAAAAGTGAGGACGCGGTCGGCTCCTACAGCCTGCAGGACTTCTTCACTCACAAAATCCTTGTCTGCGGCTTCACTCCCGCCAAGACCATGCGCCTTGCGAAAATCGCCTATGAAGGCGAATTCACCGATGAAGAGCTGGTACGCTGGCTCACGAGCTACAGCAAACGTCTGTTCAGCCAGCAGTTCAAGCGCTCCTGTCTGATGGATGGCCCTGCGGTAGACAGCTTCACCGTCTCCCCGCGCACCGGCTTCCTGATGCCCTCCGACGGAGAGTGTGCCCTCTTCCTCAAGAACCTTGAGAATCTGTAAAAACAGGGATTGAGATATAAGACAACATAAAGAGAAAGAGAAGAACATGTTTATAATACCTGTTCTTCTCTTTCTCTTTTTATCTGTTTTCTGCCGCATTTTTCGGATCAAACATACTTCATACTTTTTCTGCTTATTATTCTTATTCCGGGGATCTGCTCTGTTGCTTTCGGCGGACGAGCAAACACCTACTCCATCCTCTTATACATGAACATATCGATAAGATAACTGCACTACTATATCTCATCTGAAACAGGCTGTTTTATCTTTTCTGTTTATGTAAAAGTAAATTCCGCATACTTCCGGAAGATCTCACCCGGACGGAGCACCGGAGACGGCCACTCAGGATGATGCGGGCTGTCAGGGAAAAATTCCGGCTCAACAGCAAAACCTCCATTGGATCCAAAGGGAGAGCCCAGATGCTTTCCGGTATAGAGCTGCAGTCCGGGGAAATCCGTTTTCAGACGTAGTGTTACGCCGCCGGCCCGAACAGTGCAGGCTTCCTCCTCATTCAGGACGAAGCAGTGGTCAAAGTCCTGTCCGATCTTCCGCAGCGCGGAAAAATCAAAAGCACCTTCACAAGGCAGCATTTTCCCGGTCGGGATCAGTTCACTGTCCACTTCCAGCCAGGAGGAAGCGCTGATCCGCATTTCCGTTTCGAGCGCGCTGTTTTCGTCCAAAGCAAAATAGATATGCGTGGTCGGCGCAAAGACCGTGGTTTTGTCCGTACTTCCTTCAAAGTCCAGACGCAGCGCTGAGTCTCTGACCGTATAGGTTACGGACGCCTGCATCGTGCCGGGGAATCCGTTTTCCCCGTCCGGCGCTTCGATGCTGAAGCGGACGGAATCCTCTCCCAGGATCTCCGATGTCCACAGTTTCCAGGCCCAGGTCCCTGGTCCGCCATGGAGCTGGTTTATTCCCTCATTCGCAGTGAGACTGTATTCCCTTCCGTCCAGTGTGATCTGCGAACGGGCGATCCGGTTTGCATAGCGGCCGACCGCCGCACCAAGAAAAGAGACATTATGCGCATATTTCTCCGGATCATCATACCCCAGCGCACATTTCTTTCCGCAGAAACGGATATCCGTGACTGCTGCCCCGGTACTGATAACCGACACACTGAGACTTTCCGATGAGATCGTGAAACGCTCCTGTTCTCCGAACAGATCCTTTCTGACCATTCCTGCACCTTCTCCGTTTTTTTCTAAGGGTAAAAGATTTAGCCAAAAAAATCAAGAATCCTCTTCAAAATTTTTGTCATGTTCGACAAACTGTGCTATAATACAAAAGGGTTGTATATACACATACTCTATTTGTCTAATTATACCGAAAAACACAGTACAATCAGGAGGATCCGGCATGACAAACGAATATCTTTGCAGAGTCTACGCAGATGTGGAAAAACGCGACGCGCATGAACCCGAATTCCTGCAGGCGGTACGCGAGGTCTTCGAATCGCTTGAACTGGTCATCGACAAACACCCCGAATGGGAGAAGGCCGGTCTGATCGAGCGCTTTGTGGAGCCCGAGCGCGTGGTGGAATTCCGCGTTCCCTGGGTGGATGACAATGGCAAGGTCCGCGTGAACCGCGGATACCGCGTTCAGTTCAATTCAGCCATCGGCCCCTACAAAGGAGGCCTTCGCTTCCATCCTTCCGTTAACCTCTCGGTTATCAAATTTCTCGGATTCGAACAGATCCTCAAGAATTCCCTCACCACCCTCCCCATGGGCGGCGGCAAAGGTGGTTCCGATTTTGATCCGAAGGGCAAATCCGACGGAGAGGTCATGCGCTTCTGCCAGAGCTTCATGACCGAGCTCTACCGCCATATCGGGCAATTCACGGATACGCCCGCCGGTGATATCGGCGTAGGCGCACGGGAAGTGGGTTATATGTTCGGTCAGTACAAACGAATCGTCGACCGCTTTGACGGCGGCGTGATCACCGGTAAAGGACTCTCCTACGGCGGCTCTCTGGCCCGCACACAAGCCACGGGCTACGGCATTTGCTATTACTCCGCCGAAGCGCTCAAGAAGCTTGCCAATGACAGCTATGAGGGAAAGACCGTAGTCGTTTCCGGTTCCGGCAATGTTGCCCAGTACTGCGCCGAAAAGGTGACCCAGCTTGGAGGCAAGGTCGTCGCGATGAGCGACAGTGCCGGCTACATCTATGATCCGAACGGCGTGAATCTCAAGGTCCTGTTCGACATCAAGCAGAAACGCAGAGCCAGGATCTCGGTCTATGCGGACGAAGTGCCCGGATCCGAATATCATGAGGGCTGCAGGAACATCTGGAACGTCAAGTGCGATATCGCACATCCCTGTGCATCCCAGAACGAAATGGATGCGGCCGGTGCCCAGGCGCTGGTCGACAACGGATGCATGGCTGTCTTCGAAGGCGCCAACATGCCGCTGACTCCGGAGGCCATTGAGATCGTTCAGAAAAACGGCCTACTCTATTCTCCCGGCAAGGCCAGCAACGCAGGCGGTGTCGCCACATCGGGTCTGGAAATGAGCCAGAACTCCATACGCATGTCCTGGAGTTTCGATGAAGTGGACGAAAAACTCCATGGGATCATGGTAAATATCTTCAACGCCTGCTATGATGCCTCCGTTGAGTGCGGCAAACCCGGAGACCTGATGCTCGGCGCCAATGTGGCCGGTTTTCTGAAGGTTGCTGACGCAATGATGGCACAGGGTGTTGTCTGATCCTTCTATTCATTCTGCCTCATAACAGCATTCAGCCCCGGTACCGTAATGGATACCGGGGCTGTTCTTTTCTTCGTTCGGCAGCAGATCAGTCCAGTCCGTCGCGGATACGCTGTCGGATCACAAATTCCGGGTCGTCCCCTGCTCCCGCGATCTGGCGCAAGATCATGTCCCGGTCCACCGCTTCCAGCGAATTCAGGTATTCCCTCGGACTCATGCCAGTCTTCTGCTTGAATTTCCGGGAAAAATAGTACGAATCGGAAAATCCGGCTTTCTCTCCGATCTCGCGGATCGATTCCGTCTTCCCGTACAGTCTGAGACGGCGCTTGGCCTCTTCGATGCGCAGATTGGTGAAGTATTCCAGCGGCGTCCTGCCCGTAGATTCCCGGAAGAGTCTACGGAAATAATTGGAATTGTATCCGGTCCCCCTGACCGCCTCTTCCAGTTCAAAAGCGGTGTTGCCGATATTATCGATCAGCAGATGGATGAAGCGGTCCACGCTTTGGTCATACACTTCCTTCTGTGAATACAGTTCGAGCAGAAGTCCGTAAACAGCCTCGCCCACTGAGTCGATCACTTTTTTCGAGTAGATCCCTTTCCGCTCCTGCGCGTAATAGGCTATGCTGAAGAGCGTGAACAGCGTTCTGTCATAATCGTCCTCGACGGACCAGAAGTGATTATCGTCCATCTGTATATCCTGAGCGAATATGCATCCGTCGATATAGCCCGCCGGGGATTTTTTGCAGTGCGGATGATCCGGCGGGATCACGAAGATGCTTCCCTCATGGAACGGCAGGACCTCATCATCGATGCGGATGGTCCCTTCCCCCCGGATACTGAACAGGATCTCCCAGCAGGAATGCCTGTGGAGCGGATAATCCGTGTATTCCCTTGTGCTTTTTGATACTGAGATGATGTTCATATCTTTCCTCCGGATCTTCCGGACAGGGCCGGATCAAGATGTGTGTTTTGTCCATCTTTTTTTTTGCGGTTTATTCATTGCGGAACTTCTGCCCATTCATTATACTATACTTGAAACCGGCAAACAAACTCTATCTGAATCTGACTTAAAGGAGTGAAGCATTCAATGTACGATAGCCATATCCTGACCGAGCATGACTGCCGCAGCATGTGGGAACACGGCAAAAAGTACGGCTACTGCGTGAACCTCACCATCAACTATTACCGCGGTCTGCCCCTGAGCTGTGTTGAAGAGATCGCGCTTGAAGTGGACGGAGAGGCCGTAAAGCCCGAAGACATGGTCCTTCGCACACGCGGCAAGGAGTTCCCTTACACCGAGATCCTCAAGGACGACTTCCCCACTGATTTTTACTGGATCTTCGGCGATTACCTGCGCGTCATCGTCCTGAAGGACGGAGGCATCGAGCAGGGCCGGCACCACGTGAAACTCACGCTGAAGACCCGGCGCTCCTACACCCCCACCATGGTCGGCGTCTGTGAAAAAGACCTGACTTTTGCTTGATCCGGAGGAGATGAACATGGAAAAGAATTATGATATCAAACTGGCTGTTTCCCTGTACAGCTATCAGGACAACTACTATTTCAAGCGCTATGATCTCGAAGGCTGCATCGCGGCGGCCGCCGGTTCCGGTGCGGAGGGATTCGAAGTGTTCGCGGACAACATGATGCCCGAATGGCCGTATGTCTCCGACGAATTTGCCGACCGTTTCTTCGGCCTGCAAGAGCGTTACGGAATCAAGGCTGTCTGTCTTGATCATTTCTCTGACCGCGCCATGTGGAAAAACCGCCAGCTCACGGATGACGAGATGTTCGAACGCGGCGTGATGTATCTGAAACTGGCGAAAAAACTCGGTATCCCCATCGTGAAACTGCTCCATCAGGAACATATCGCCCGCGTCCCGATCAGCGGCTACAATCTCACCACTTACGAAATCATTGAGCGGATGCTTCCCATCGCGGCGGACATGGGTCTGATGATGGCGCTTGAAGTACACACAGCGGACGGAGTCGGTGCGGATTACCAGCAGAAATACATCGAACTGGCTGAAAAGACCGGCCTGCACAACGTGGGCCTCATGGCCGATTTCTCCACCTTCAGCTACTGCATGACCACAGCGGATATCGTGGATCACTGCAGCCGCGGAGCACAGAGAGAGATCCTTGAGTTCCTCCGCTCCAAGCAGCGCGAAGCCTACTTTGCCGGCGAGCCCTTCGAGTATGAATCCATCCGCGAAGCGGTGGAAAAAATGAGTCCGAACGAAGCCACGCAGAGTGCCATCAACTTCGCCGTGCGTCACGGCCGCGGAAAACCCTCTTTCGCCCAGCTGTACAAGGAACTGAAGGAATACGCCTCCAGGATGGTGTATGTCCATGGCAAGTTCTACGATATCGATGAGAACGGTCAGGTGGACGACATGGATTACCCCAAAATCTTCGAATGTCTCAAGGAAGGCGGCTACAAAGGCTATGTCGCATCCGAATTTGAGGGCAACCGCCGCATGAACATGGTCGGCTGGGTGGATGAGATCGAATACGTTCGCAAACATCAGGCCCTCATGCGCAGCCTTCTCTGATCCTGTTTCATTCTTTCATGCATGAAAGCGGTCGGGTCCCTTCCGGATCCGGTCGCTTTTTCTTGTTTCACATATTGCTTTTTCCCATTGTCTGTGATATTATTTACATGTTATTAAAACCGGTTTTAAATCCCGGTTTATACGAAAGGTGGAATCTGTAAATGACCGAAAAGAAATTCTTCGTTCCCGAAAGTCTGCACAATTTCTATGCAAACGGTTACCCTGTCGGTTTCCAGTTCCAGATCACCCTGGGTGGTTACCGCAACAAGCCTCTCTCCTGCATCGAAAAGTTCGTTGTGAAAGTCGATGATGTGGAGGTCCCCGCGAACATGATCCATTTCTGCCTCGGCTTCAAAAAGTATCTCCCGCACGAGATCTCCGATGCCTACACCGATTACTGGGCAGCGCAGGATCCTGCCACTGTGGAGATCGACCAGCTCGGCGGCCTGCCGTTCGGCGAGCACAAGATCGAAGTCATTATGCTGGCAAAATCCGCCTACATCGGCAGCCCCTTCTATGTGACCGACGTTGTGAACCAGCCGCACACCTATAACGTCAGCAACATGGGCAAAGCCGAAATGATGTGGGTCATGTCTTAAGGAAGGAGAAAAAGAAGATGGCGAATATCAAACTTGCTCTTACGATCTACAGTCTCACCAGAGAACAGATGAACTACGGCTGGACCACCGAGGACTGCCTCAAGGTGGCCAAACAGCTGGGTGTCACCGGCGTGGAATTCGTCGCGGCGCAGACCTTTGGCCGCCACTATCCGTGGCCGACCGACGAGGAACTCTATGAGGTAGCCAACCTGTGCGCCAAATACGGTCTGGAGATCGCTTCCTATTCAGGTCAGGCAGACCGCGGCAAGCGTTCCGACCTGCTTGATCTCTCTGAGGAAGACATGCTGGCCTATGCGATCAACGATGTGAAATGCGCATACAAAATCGGGGCCAAGGCGCAGCGTCAGCAGAACAACATCTATCCTTCCGTTTTCGAGAAACTGGCTCCCTGGGCCGAGAAATACGGCGTGAAGGTCGGTATCGAAATGCACTCCCCGATGACCCCGCGCGAGCCCAACAGCGAAGCTTTCAACCGCGCCATCGAGCGTGCCGGCAGTGAATACATCGGCTGGTGCCCCGACTTCGGCATGTTCGGACCGAATTTCATGCTCGGCGCGAAGCCGAAAAACCTCTCTCCCGAAGAGGCGGCCCGTCTCGAGGCCATGGCCCGTCAGCGCGTCCGCATCCCCAGCCGCGCCGGCATGCCTCTGGAAGTGGTGGAATACTTCGAGAACTCCAAGGGCATGAGCCCCGAAGAGATCGAAGCGGGACTCGATCAATTCGAACTCACCGATTTCCAGCGTGAAGCCCTCCACTGCCTGCTCTTCATCCCCGACCTCGCCGGCGACACCCGTGACACGATCTGGGAAGACTATGAGAACATCATCGTTCCCCACACCGTCCACTGCCACGGCAAGTTTACCCGTCTCAACGAGATCGGCGACGATCCCACTATCAACACCACAAAGGCCGTTGAGATCCTCAAGCGTTCCAACTATGACGGCTTCATCAGCATCGAGTGGGAAGGCCGCACGGAAGGCCCGACTGTTCCCGTTCTCGAAAAGCACATCAACTTCTACCGCAACGTGCTCGGCATCAAAGGCTGATCACAAAGCAAAGCGGTTCCTCTTTACAGTTTCTTTCATTGCCCTGCAGTATTTCAGACTTGCTGCAGGGCTCTTTTTTTGCTTTCTCTTGCCACCGGAGGCAATACCGTGATATTGTTAGGAAAACGGACCTTATACGAGTGAAAAGGAGGGCCCTATGGAAAAGACTTACAGAGGCTGGCAGGAATGGCCGCAAAAAAGCCTTCAGACCGAAATCACCGAACCGTCGCCGCTGCTTGCTCCGGACGGCACACTTCTGGCTAAAGGCTGGGCGAGACAGAATCTCTTCCAGTATGACCGGAACAGTGTGAAACACACGCTGAGACGGAAAGAGTGGGACTTTTATCAGATATCCGACGGACATTATATGGTCCAGCTCAGCTTCGCCAACATTTCCCTCGGCGGTTACGCCTCACTTCTGGTGGCGGACCTGCGTGAGGGCAGAACGCTCCTCTCAAGCATGGCGCCGTTCATCGGCGGGAAAAACCGTTATGTCCTTCCTGCCCGAGGAGACGCACCGAACCGGGTCTCGTTCCGCATAGGCAAGGCTCTCTTTGAGACCGTGACGGAAGAGACGAAACGGACCCTGCATTTTGAAAACGGGGACATTTTCTGCGATTTCTCGATGGACATCCTGCCCGGACTGGAGAATATCACTACCGTGCTTCCCTTCGATCAGGCAAAGGACCGCTATTTCATGACGACAAAGCAGAACTGCATGCCCTGTGAGGGCCGTGTAAGCCGCGGAGCAGAAAGCTGGAGCTTTTCCAAAGACAGCTGCTTCTGTATCCTCGATTGGGGCCGAGTGTGCACACCGTACAGTCTGGTATGGTACTGGGGAAACGGTTCCGGATATGTCCGCGGCAGCGACGGGAAGGATCACCTGTTCGGATTTGAGATCACCTGGGGAATCGGCAATGAGCATAACGCAACAGAAACCTGCCTGTTCTTTGACGGAAAGGCCCATAAGATCGGCGCTGTAGATGTCCGGGATTTTCCAAAGCCCGACGGATACGAGAAGCCGTGGCAATTCATTTCGGAAGACGGCCGGTTCGACCTGACAATGACGCCGTTCTATGACCATCATTCCGATCTGAACGTATACGTAATGCGCATGCACAGCCACCAGGTACACGGACTGTGGAACGGCACCGTCACGCTGGATGACGGACAGGTGCTGGAGATCCGTGATTTTTACGCCTTCTGCGAATACGTGGAAAACCGCTGGTAATACCCTCTGTGTTTCTTCGCATAATCCATAAATAACGACCGTCCGTTTCGGACGGTCGTTTCCTGTATTCAGTACTGATCCAGAACCTGCTGCAGACGGTCCAGATCGCTCTGTCTGAAATTATCCGGGTCCACGCCGGCCCGGTAACAGGCACTGCGGAATTCCGCATCATTCACGGAATCACCAGGTATTTTCAGGATCTCCGCAGCAACTGCAGCGAGGTGTTCATCCCGGATGCCGTTATATCCCGCCTGGTCGATCAGACCAAGCTGCCACGCTTCAAAAGGCATTACTTTCTCCTCCTGTTCCGACGCATGGACGCCAGCCACTCAAAGCGGGTAACTGCTTTTCCATTCAGCATGACCGGTTTCCCGTCGAAATCATAGTTTTCCTCATTGTTCAATCCTAACGGCCAACAACCGTGGTTGACCATCTGATGGAAGGGCGGGCGGTCATCGATATAGGTGAAATGCGTATCACGCGCGCCGGCGGCGATCAAGCGCTTATAGGTCGGTAAGGAGGTTTTCACCGGATCTACGACCGCATCGGTCATAGCATGCAGGAACCAGATGGGAACATCTTTGATCTTTTCAATATCCTCATCCGAAATCGTATCATCGTACAGGGCCTCACACATGGGATAGCCCGCAGCGAAATAATCCGGATGATCGATGATCAGACGCAGGGTCATAAACCCGCCGTTGGAACATCCGCCCACATAGATCCGCTCCCGGTCTACCGCATGGGTGCTGACGAATTCCTCGATCAGGGCGAACAGCGCTTCGGAATACATGCTTTTCCCGCTGTTCCCGTAGGTATGGCTTCCGTCGTCCATCCACATGGTCGGACTGGTAGGAGCCAGGACCCAGGCGCCTCCCATAAAGCTCTGGATAGGATCCGAAGAAAGCGCTGTCACGCGGTTACCAAGATAAGTGACACGCGGATCTTCTCCGCCTTCTCCGGCTCCGTGCAGCCAGATAATGCAAGGAAGCTTCTTCCTGCTGCGGGAAGAGACTGTCCCGCCAGGCAGCGGCTGGCCCTCCGGCGTATAATAGCTGTACTGAAGCGGCAGTTCTTCATACGATGACACCGTGCTGGTATAGCGCTCCGCCTCCGGGCAGAGGATCTTCCCGGTTTCATCGAAAACGAGCCCGGTCAGTTCCCCGATCGGAGCAATCTGCATCACGCGATAGCAGCAGTCTGCGAAAAAGCTTCCGGAAAGCCCTCCCACAAGCGCCCGGGACTGCGCGTCATTCATATCCATTTCCAAGGTCACATACTTCCCCTTCAACAGCGGATTTCCTTTCTCATCAGAGGGATAGGCTGCCAGCAGGGTCCGGTATCCTTTGGTTGGAAGCGCTTTCGGTGCAGACCAGGAAGGCTTCACGCAGAGCACTTCTCCGTTTTTATCCTTTCGTTCCACATAGATGCAGAACTTTTCCCCGACCACATCCGCCATCTCCACTTCTGACGGCATATGCAGGATCAGGCGGCGTACCTGAGCGCCATCGTCGTTCACGAACCACTCGATATCATAGATATACATACTTCCCTCTCCCTTCGCACAGTTCATTCCGGTCATTTTGAGGCAATGCGCGCCACGAGGGAACGCTTCACCTTCATGGCACCGGTCGGGCAGAACTCCTGACAGCAGAAGCACCGCACGCATTTTCTCCGGTCGATCCTGGCTTTTCCGTTTATCAGTACGATTGCTTTCGCAGGGCATCCTCGGACGCAGTGCCCGCAGCCGGTGCAGCTGTTCTCCGGTTCCGGTCTGGAACGCATCAGTATATACAGCGCCTTCTTCAGGATCTTCCGTATCAGCCGGTCATCCGGATCCGCCGCAAACCAGCTGCAGGTTGAACCGGAGCGTGTAAAGCCGCTGACAGCATACCGCGCAGCTTCCTCCGCATATTCCTCCGGACCTTCGGAACTGAAGAGATCCCGCTGCCTTGCCGCGGTCATATAGGGGATCTCCTCTTCCCGGAGTGTTAGGATCGCAGCGCCCAGACGGTCAAGTTCATAGGGATCTTTTCCGGCAAGGATCAGTCCAAGATGGCGCGGTGTGCCCTGTGTGGGTCCGTTGCCCTCCATGATCTCCACCGCATCGCACAGGCAGAGGAGCGGACGGACATACTCGTTCAGGTCCACCAGCATATTGGCGAAATCCATCGGATCCGGGTGGAGGAAATGGTATTCGCTTTTCATTGTGCCCGGAATGACTCCGTACAGATTCTTCACGGCTGCAGTCATCCCCATGAGTCCGTGCGATTTCAGCTTGGAGAAGCTGATGATCGCATCACAGCCGGAGAGCCAGGAACAGTACTCAAATTCGCGCACACTTTTTCCTTCCGGAAACGACACCGTATGATGGCTGAAATCATCGTTCAGTTTCCCTCCGGCCTCTTCGGCCAGACGCATCCCGGTCTGGTTGTACACCAGCCGGAGCATGGAAGAATTGAACGGTTCTCCGGGGCTGTCCCCGAGTATCACAGACGCTCCGCGCTCTGTGAGGAGGCGGGTCAGCTCCGCCGCCATCACCGGATGCGTGGTGGCAGCGTGTTCGGGTTTTCGGGCGGAACAGAGATTCAGCTTGACGCCGATCTTCATGCCGGGCTTCACCCATTCCAGTCCCCCGATATTTGTGAGAGCTGCCTGCAGGGCAGCTCTCACGTTTTCTCTTTCATAGTCCGGACACTCCGCAATGACCGGTCTTTTTCCCAGATCTTTCATTATCGCCTTACTGAACCGCGGGCTCGAAATCCTCGGGACCATGGTGGCAGATAGGGCAGGTATAATCCTTCGGCAGTTCTCCGTCACAGGGTTCGAAGTGACCGCAGACTGTGCAGACATAGCCCTTCACGACAGTACGCACTTCCGGAACGATATGTTCGAACTCCTCGGGACCATGCTTGCAGAGCGGGCAGGTGAAGTCCGCGGGAAGCTCGCTGCCCTCATGAAAGTATCCGCAGACCTTGCAGAGATATCCTTCTTTCTGCGCCGGTGCCGGGTTCTTCTTAGGCTTGATATGGGCATGATAGTAGGAATAGGTGCAGGAGGTGCCGGATGAGAGGACTTTCGCCTCCACCACGTTGGCAATATACAAAGTCTGGGTCTCCAGATCGCGCACATCGATCACTTCGCAGGAAAGCACCGCATTGGTGAACTGCGGGATGTAGCGGATCCCGTTGAGCGTACGGTCGTCATAGGGGACATCGGCAAACTTGTCCACATCGCGTCCGGACTGGAAGCCGAAATGCTCGAAAAGGGAATACGGCGCATCTTCGGTGAGGATAGAGATGTTGAATTTGCCGGCTTTTGCCACCATATCACAGGTGTGGTTTTTCTTGATACAGGAGATGGTGATCTTGCGCGGATCGCTTGCCGCGACCTGCCCGGCCGTGTTGATGATGCACCCGTAGTCTTTTCCGTCAACGCGTGTAGTCAGCACTTCCACACCATAGGTCATATATTTGAACACACCGTCGTCCACAGGAAGTTTCTCTCCGGCAGGAGCAGCGGTTTCCGCAACCGTGAAGACGGGAGGAGCCGGGCAGATCTCCGCGGCGATCGCATCGGCCACGGCGTCCAACTGCGCAAGCTGGTCTTCCTTGAGAGCGGATCTGAGCGAGATATTTTCTCCGATGAATTCGATCCCCTTCAGTCTGCTGAGAGCCTCTTTCATCAAGCCTCCGCTGGCTGCCGCCCAGGAACCGTTCTCCATGATGGCGACTTTGCGGTTCTGCAGGTTGTGGTTGACCAGATCGTGGATCAGGTTCTCCATCGTAACAAAAATGCCCGCATTATATGTGGTGGCGGCAAGCACCAGATGGCTGCAGCGGAAAGCATTGGCAACGATATAGCTCGCGGGTGTGACCGAAGTATCGAACATGCGGACCTTTACGCCGCGTTCTACCAGTTTGCCGGCCAGAATATTTGCAGCGTTTTCCGTGTGTCCGTAAACAGAAGCATAAGCAAGACAGACGCTCTTTTCCTCGGGTGTGTAAGAGCTCCACTGAAGATACTTCTCCAGGAAATCCCCGAAGTGCGAGCGCCAGACCGGCCCGTGGAGCGGACATACATAATTCAGTTCAAGCCCGGCGGCCTTCTTCAGCACATTCTGGACCTGCGGCCCGTATTTGCCGACGATGTTGGTGTAATAGCGGCGTGCTTCCTCCATGCTCTCGCCGAAAAAGTCCCCTTCATCTGCGAACAGACGTCCGTTCAACGCTCCGAATGTGCCGAAAGCATCGGCTGAGAAGAGGAGTTTGTCAGTGAGGTCGTAGGTCATCATGACCTCCGGCCAGTGGACCATGGGTGCCATAACAAAGGTGAATTTGTGATTACCGGCAGAGAATGTGTCGCCTTCTTTGACAACATACAGCCGGTCGGAAAAATCCACATCGAAAAACTGACCGAGCATGGTCTTGATCTTGGCGTTGCAGATCACAGTGGTTTCCGGATAACGGGCAAGCAGGGCTTCCACCGTATAGGCATGGTCCGGTTCCATATGCGAAATCACAAGATAATCGAGTTTTCTGCCCTGCAGAGCATAGCGGACATTTTCAAAGAAGGTCTGGTATACAGCTTTGTCAACGGTATCGAACAGGACAGTGTATTCATCCTGCAGAAGATAAGAGTTGTAGGAAACACCGTCAGGTACTCCGTAAACTCCTTCGAATACCGCGAGTCTGCGGTCATCCACACCGACCCAGGTCAGGTCCTGCGTTACTTTTCTGGTAAAATGCATATCTTCCTCCGGTTATGTTTTTTATGTTCAAAGATATTTCCCTGTTTTCAGAACGCCTTTATTGTACATGAACTATGCCCTCTTGTCCATGTACTTTTTCGTTTCCAATTATTTACATAATTATATTAACATAATACTGTTAACATAATTATTATCCTCCCTGTCCTTCCGCCGCTGCCGTACCGGCATAGCGGTAAAACCGGAACACATGCTGATTCTGCTCCGTCTGCGGGAGGATCGCGTTCAGGATCCCGTCGCCGTTGTTCACCTGCTGAAGCGTAAGGATCTGTTCTCCATCGAGCTGTATGGCACTTACCAGATAATCTCCCAGCTGCTCCTGAGAGAAGATAAACGAATGAGGTTCCCAGCAACTGTCGTCCGAAAAGTATTTGTTCATCTGAAGCAGGTCCGGGGCCTGGTCTTCCTCTGAATAGATACGGCTGTACTGAAGAAGTATCTTATAGCAGTCTTCCCCGTTATCCACAACCATCGAACGATATTCGCTGAAGCAGACAGCTGCCAGAGTCTCTCCGGTTTCTTCGTTTTTATACTCCCAGCTTCCGCTGTTCAGGAAGTTCACAAGATCCTCCTCAGAGCTCCAGGAAGTGCCTCTCCCCTCTCCGTCCCAGTCATGGCCGATCACGTAGCGGATCACGGTATCCTCCAGATGGAGCCAGTTATCCTCTCCGAAAACGTAATCCCCATAATATGTTCCTTTCGAAGCAATCAGCCGGATTCTCGGATGCCAGGGCCGGTTGACCCAAATGGCCACACTCTCGCCTCTATTCAGCACACCCGAGGTCACGTTCCCTCCGGGAAGGACCAGTCCGTATGTATCCGAGAAGATCTGCTCCTTATCCGTTTCGGCACGGAGGCGTTCCACAACAAACCGGACCCCGTCCTGCTTTGCCGTAAGTACAGCCCAGCACCAGCCGAACGGCTCATCGGAAGGCAGCTGCTGCACCTGATAGAATTCTTCCGCGCCCAGCGCCGCTGCCTCCATTTCCGTCGCTGCATAGCGTATCTCCAGCAGATCGAGCGGCGAAGGCGCATCAGCCGGAAGGCAGGATCTGAAGAGCCACCTGCCCTCTTCGATACGTACCGAAATCACGAAATCGCGTTCGAACCGATAGTTTACATAATCTGTACCAGAGAAGGTCAGACGGTATTCGTTTCCCAGGACGGTGCCTTCGGAAAAGCGGACCGGGCGGGCATTCGTATCACCGTGCTGGGTCATGTACAGACCGCTTTCCGTCAGGTACCATTGCAGCGGATGACGCGCCGCGCTGTACTCCATCCCGGTCTTTTCCCATACGAACTCTTCCACATCCTTCCGTTCGATGCAGACCAGCGATGTAATCACCGGACCGACAGCGTTTTCATATTCCGCCAGTTCGGACTCTGAAGGATTCCTCTTCCTGCCTGCCCCGTTATAGAATACCTCGTTCCAGTCGATTTCTTCCGGGCGGCTGTAAGCTGTGACGAAAAAGCCGTTGACCGACCAGTCCAGCGAATCCGTAAGGCTGTCCAGTTCTTCCCTCGTCAGCTCGCGCCATTTCGCTTCAGGCCCCATCTCTTCTGAAAGTGTACTGGAAGATGCCTCTTCCAATGCGCCTGATGCCATTTCCAAATTTTTCTCTGTTTCATCAGCAAAGCCAGCCGTTTCTCTCTGTTTTTCCGATGAACCCATTTCATTCTCCCCGCAGCCGCTCAGAAGCTGAAATGCCAGCAGCAGGCAGAGAACTCCGCAAAGTGTCCGCAAAGGCTTTTTCATCGCGATCACCTTCCTTTTTACTTATATTACCGCTCTTAACACTTCTCTTCAAGCTTCCTCTTCCTCCGCAGATAAGCCTTCTCCATATTTTGCCCAAAAGCCTGTCCGTTTCCTCTTGCATCTTGGTATCGTCCCACAATTGACACAACGGAAAGCCCTCAAGTACAATGTGCACAGATAGAGGCGCACCCGAGAAGAGTACCGTGCATTGACCTGCTGCCGGAGCCGCGCGGGAAAGGCAAGGGTGCCGAAGCGTAAGATCGCGGCGGATCTTTCGCTGGCAGAACGGATAATATCCGTCCTGCTGTCGCAGTGATGCGGAGCGCTATCCCAGACACTTTCCCGTCTGTGTTCCTGGGCGGCCGTTTCGCGGCTGCCCTTTCTGCATCATAAGGAGGTATGCCCTATGACCCGCGATTTCATCTGCTCCAATCTCTCTCTTGGTTCTGGCGGTCATCTCTGTTTTGCCGGGCATGACACGGCAGAACTTGTCCGGCAGTACGGGACACCGCTTTATCTGATGGATGAGCAGCTCATCCGCAGACGTTGCCGGACCTACCTCGACGCCATCCGGAAATATTTCGGGGGCCGGGGAAATGTGCTCTATGCCTCCAAGGCGGCCGCCTTCAAGCGGATCTACGAGATCATGGCTGAAGAAGGCATGTGCGTGGATGTGGTCTCTCCGGGAGAGATCTTCACTGCCTTCAAGGCCGGATTTCCCATGGAACGGGCATGGTTCCATTCCAACAACAAAACAGATGAAGACATCCGCTTCGCCATGGAGCACGATGTGGGCACCTTCGTAATCGACAGTACGGAGGAACTGCTCGCTGTCGACCGGATTGCAGGAGAACTCGGCAGGATCCAGAAAGTCATGCTCCGCCTCACTCCCGGGATCGATACTCACACATTTGAAGCCGTAGCGACCGGAAAGGTCGATTCAAAATTCGGCTTCGCCATTGAGACAGGACAGGCAGACACCGTCACGGAGCTGGCGCTCACTCTGGAGAACCTCGAACTGAGCGGATTCCACTGCCATGTGGGCTCTATGGTTTTTGACTCGGATGTGTTCATCCGTTCAGCCAAAATCATGCTCTCCTTCATCGCCCATATCCGCTATACACACAACTACACAGCACCGGAACTCAATCTTGGCGGCGGATACGGAGTCCGCTATCTGGCTTCCCAGCCCGAGCTTGATCTGGACGCCAATCTGGCAGAAGTGGCCGAAAAAGTCAGTGCCATGTGCCGTGAGCTCTATCTCCCCCAGCCCGCCATCAGTTTTGAACCCGGACGCAGTATCGTAGCGGACGCAGGTCTTACCCTCTATACCGTAGGCATGGTCAAGCGCATTCCCGGATTTATCAACTATGTTTCCGTCGATGGGGGCATGACAGATAATATCCGCTATGCCCTTTACGGCGCCGAATATACGGTCCTTCCTGCCAGTCATATGGAAGAACCGCGGGAAATGTGCTGCTCTGTGGTCGGCCGCTGCTGTGAAAGCGATGACGTGATCCAGCCGAACGTGTGCCTTCCGGAGAGTACGCAGCGGGGCGATCTGATCGCCGTATGCACCACTGGTGCCTATAACTATTCGATGGCCTCAAACTACAACCGCGTTCCCCGCCCGCCCGTTGTGATGCTGGACGGTGAAAAGAGCTACGTGGCGGTAAAGCGGGAATCGCTTGAAGATCTGCTGCTGCTAGATGCGTAAGGCATCCGCTGACCGTATTCTCTGCAAATATAAAAACACCGGGAAAAGGATCCGTCCCTTCTCCCGGTGTTTTTATATTCATTATGAGATTCTGCGATCAATCTGCGAACAGCGGGGTGGAAAGATACCGGTCACCGGTATCCGGCAGAAGCACGACGATGGTCTTTCCTTTGTTCTCCGGCCGTTTTGCCAGCTGTATCGCGGCCCATGCCGCAGCTCCAGAGGAGATGCCGACCAGAACACCCTCAGTGCGGCCGATCAGTTTCCCTGTGGCAAACGCGTCCTCATTTGAGACCGGAATGATTTCATCATAGACTTTCGTGTCCAGCACATCCGGCACAAAGCCCGCGCCGATCCCCTGGATCTTGTGTGACCCGGCTGTTCCTTTGGAGAGGACCGGAGAAGATTCCGGTTCCACCGCTACGACTTTCACGGAAGGATCCCGCTCTTTGAGATATTCGCCCACACCGGTGATCGTACCGCCGGTGCCGACTCCCGCCACAAAGATATCAACCTTGCCATCGGTATCCGCCCAAATCTCCGGTCCGGTCGTGGCCTTGTGCGCAGCAGGGTTGGCAGGATTGACGAATTGTCCCGGTATGAATGCGTTCGGGATCTCTCTCGCCAGTTCCTCGGCCTTCTCGATTGCCCCCTTCATGCCCCTGGAACCCTCAGTAAGCACAAGCTCCGCTCCATAGGCTTTCATCAGCTGACGACGCTCCACACTCATGGTCTCGGGCATGACGATGATAATGCGGTATCCTCTGGCCGCCGCGACAGACGCCAGACCGATCCCCGTGTTGCCGGAAGTAGGTTCAATGATCACGGAACCGGGTTTGAGCAGGCCTTTCGCCTCCGCATCATCGATCATGGCCTTACCGATCCGGTCTTTCACAGAGCCGGCCGGATTAAAATACTCCAGCTTGGCAAGTACAGTGGCTTCCAGCCCCTCTTTTTTCTCAATATGCGTCAGTTCCAGCAGCGGAGTCTTGCCGATGAGCTGATCGGCGGATGTATAAATAGCTGACATGATTGTTTCCTCCTGTTTTGTTCTCGATATAAAACATATTTCCCTATCGATTTGATATGTTTATATCACAGGTCCTGTTTTTTGTCAAGAGAAAAATGAAACATCCTTTCCGGATGATAGACAAGGACACGGGAAAGAAGTATAATGATCAGGCAGTCGGACTTCATTATATGAATTCCCGAGAGAGGAGACCTTCCTATGTCTGATGCTTTAAATATCATTCAGGATCCAACCCTGACCTACAAGCAGGAACTGCTGGCCCTGGCCCGTCTGGGTGAGAGTACCGACGATTCCCTGCGCTATTCCGATGCCTATTATGAAGCCAAGCGGAAAGGTGCGCTCTGCGATCTCAACGAGGGCGTGATGCCGTATCGCCCCCGCTATATCTGTCCGGATTACACACTTCTTTTTGAGAAGGGCTGCCGTTTTCTCGAACTTGATCCACCGAAGGATCTGCTGGAAGCGGTAAACGCACTGGAGATCTTTTACTGCCATGTACCCTCCATCACTTCTTTCCCTGTCTATCTCGGTGATCTGGATAAGCTTCTCGAGCCTTTCGTAATCCGTGAGGACCGCGCTTTTGCCAAAAAAGTTCTCGGTCTTTTCCTTCGCAACATCGACCGGGTACAGACGGATTCCTTCGTACATGCCGACATCGGCCCCGAAGACAGCGTGACCGGAAGGCTCCTTCTGGAACTGACTGAGGAAATGCAGCTGGCCATCCCCAATCTGACGCTTCGCTATGATCCTGAAAAGACCAGCGATGATTTTGCCCTTGCATGCATCCGCTGCATGCTCAAGACCGCAAAACCTTCCTTTGCCAACCACCGCATGTTTGTGCGCGAGTGGGGAGAACGCTACGCCATCGCCTCCTGCTACAACGGTCTGTCGATCGGCGGAGGAGGCTACACACTTCCGCGTCTTCGTCTGTATGAGTGCGCACTGGATGCTGAGAGCCCGGAGGATTTCCTTGCCCGCGAGCTTCCGCGCCATATCGATCTTCAGCTGGAATACATGGATAAGCGCGTGAGATTCATCGTAGAGCAGTCGAACTTCTTCAAGACGAACTTCCTCGTTACAGAAGGCTTTGTGAAGCAGGAAAACTTCACAGGCATGTTCGGCGTTGTCGGGCTGGCCGAATGCTGCAACTATCTGCTGGGTATCGAGAACAAGAAAAAAGGGTTCGGCATGAATACGGAAGCCACGGATCTCGGACTGCGGATCATGGACGTCATCGATGTGCGTGTAAAGGCGCATGAAGCTCCTTACTGTGAATCCTATGGCCATCGCTATCGCCTGCATGCGCAGGTCGGAATCGACAGTGACGGCATGGATGACTCTCCCGGCACCCGCATCCCGATCGGAGTGGAGCCACCGATGCTCGACCAGCTGGAAGTCAATGAAAAGTTCCATCCCTACTTCCCCACCGGCACCGGAGACATCTTCAAATTTGAAGAGACCTGGCTCCGTACTCCTGAGGCGATCCTTCCGATCATCAAAGCTTCCCTCGCACGAGGACTGCGCTATTTCTCCGGCTATCTGGAGAACAACGACGTTGTACGCGTTACAGGATATCTGGTAAAAAAGAGCGAAATAGAAAAACTGCGTGCGAAAAAGCAATCGCTGAATAATGTGACGGTCTTCGGTATGGGTGCGCAGGACGGCGGTCACGCGCTCGACCGGAGGGTACAGCAGCATGATGAGAGCTCCGGTCGCTAAGATCATCCCCTTTTCAAACGTGGACGGGCCGGGCAACCGCACTTCCGTTTTTTTCCAGGGATGCACGTTCAACTGCCTGTTTTGTCACAATCCCGAGACGATCCATCTCTGCAAGAGCTGCGGCATCTGTGTGGAAAAGTGTCCGGCCGGCGCTCTGTCATTCGACGCATCCGGAACTGTGGTATGGAACAGCACAGCCTGTGTCGGATGCGACAGCTGCATACATGTATGCCCGCATGACTCATCCCCGCGAGTACGCTGGCTGACCGTGGAGGATCTGATGAAAGAGATCCGTCGCAGCGCTCCCTATATTGACGGGATAACCACTTCCGGCGGTGAATGCACGCTGCAGAACGAGTTCCTGATCGAACTGTTCACAGAAGTCCGCAAGCTCGGAAAGACCTGCCTGATCGATTCGAACGGTTCCTTTGACTTTGAGGCGGACCCGCGCATACTGACGGTTTCGGAAGGCGTGATGCTCGATGTCAAGGCTGCGGACGGCGCCTGGAGCAATATTCTTATCTCCCACACGCAGGAACTCGTGCTGAAGAATCTGGACTATCTGCTCTCAGTGAATAAGCTCCATGAAGTCCGTACCGTGATCTTTCCCGGTCGGGACACGGAAAATGCAGAAGCCGTCCGGACTGTCGCCGGACATATCGGCAGCGCCTGTCCGTATAAGATCATCCGTTACCGGCCTTTCGGTGTACGGGAACGGTATCAGAAGCTGCTGGGAGAATTCGAAACGGAAACAGAGTATGCTGAACGCTTCGCCAGGCTCGCCAGGGAGTGCGGAGCGGCGAAAGCCTTTGTTGTATAACGATCTATCCGGAACAAAAGACACCGCGGAAAGCCTTATGCTCTCCCGCGGTGTCTTTTGTTCCCATCTTCAGATGACGTAGTCAAATCCGCTTCCACCTTCTCCGGCAAGGTCCCGGATCGTGAAGGCGCTGAGGTATCTGCATACGACTTCGTCCAGTCCCTTCCAAAGGGGAAGCGTCCTGCAGTTCACAGCGCGTGCGCACACTTTGCCACCTTCCTCCAGACAGGCGACCGGCGCCAGGGTTCCTTCCATCAGCTGCAAGATTTCAAGTACGTTCAGCTCTTCCGCGCTCCGGCTGAGACGGTATCCTCCTCCCTTGCCTCGGACTCCCTCAAGGAAACCAGCCCTGACAAGATCCTTGACGATGTTTTCCAGATACTTTTCAGAGATTTCCTGCCTTTCGGCAATCTCTTTGAGTGTGATATAGCGGTCACTGTCCTGCTCGGCAAGATCCGTAAGAAGACGCAATGCATAGCGCCCCCGTGTTGAGATCATCACAAAGGATCCCTCCCCTGTCGGTTTCTATAAAGCTATTATATTACATGGTTTATGGGATTACAAGCAGAAGAAGAGGAAGGGCGAAGACGATATCTTTATTTCCGCGCAAAAACAAAAACAAACAGGCACCCCTTGCGGGAAACCTGTTTGTTTTCTGGCGCAGAAGGAGGGATTTGAACCCTCGCGTGCTTTTTACACACCTACTCCCTTAGCAGGGGAGCCCCTTCGGCCTCTTGGGTACTTCTGCAGACCGAAACGACAACATGATCAAGTTGCCGAATTATGATAGCATAGCATCCGGAGAATGTCAAGGTTCAAATCCGGCTGCCGCTCTCCTTATTTCCCCACGCAGAAGCGCTCGAAAATACGGTCGGTCACGTCCTCCCGGATGGTCCTTCCGGTGAGTTCCCCGATCGCCTGCATGGCTCCTTCCGTTTCCGTAAGCACGATATCCGGTGTGTTTCCTGACCGCATAGCCTCAAGAGCAGCGCGCATGGATTCCAGTGCACGTCCGACAGCGGATGCGTGACGCGTGTTTGTAAGGATCTCACCTGCAGGCACATCCGGTTCGGGAAACTCTTCTTCGATCGTCTTTTCCAACTCCTCGATTCCCTGGCCGGTCAACGCGCTCAGCCTGATCACAGGCAGGGAGGTATCCAAATATATCTCTCTGTCGGAAAGGTCCTTCTTGGAAAGGATCACAAGCCCCTTTGGAGCCTTTTCCGCTTCTTTCACCAGGGCAAGATCTTCTCTGTCCGGTTCCGTGCTTCCATCTACAACAGCAATCACGAGCCTTGCATCGTTCATGGCCCGGCGGCTTCTCTCAACCCCGATGCTTTCCACCAGATCTTCCGTTTCACGGATCCCGGCTGTATCCGTAAGACGAAGACTGACTTTTCCAATCATAACCTTCTCTTCGATCGTATCGCGCGTGGTGCCGGGCACCTGCGTAACAATCGCCCGCTCATACCCCAGCAGGGCGTTGAGAAGAGAACTCTTCCCCACATTCGGTTTTCCCACGATCACAGCAGGGATCCCCGAAGTCATCAGCCGGCCACGGTCGAAAGAAGCCAGCAGTTTTTCGAGTGAGGCCGTGATATCCTCCAGTTCGCGTGCATACGCCTCCATTCGAAACGGCTCGATATCCTCATCCGGATAATCCAGCACCGCGTGATAGTGAGAGGAGATATCCGTCAGGCGGGAGTAGATCTCCACCATTTTCCGGTCAATGGCACCGGAAAGCTGACCTGCCGCGTTCACCACGCTCTCTTTCGTTTCCGCATCGATCAGATCCGCGACCGCTTCCGCGGCGGTCAGTTCCATTTTCCCATTCAGAAACGCACGCTTCGTGAATTCGCCCGGAAGCGCCTGGCGGGCACCAAGGAAAAAGAGTTCATCCAGCAGGCTTCGCAGAACCACCGGTGACCCGTGGCACTGGAATTCCGCCGTATCCTCCCCGGTATAACTGTTCGGCGCATGCGCGATCGTGCACAGGCAAAGATCAAGGATGTTCCCTTTCCTGTCTGCTGCTTTTCCATATATCAGAGTGCGGTCAGCGCAGCTGTCCAGCTTTCTTCCATTCATAGGAAGAAACAGCGCGGACGCCAGTTCGATGGCCCTGTCGCCCGAGAGACGGACAATCCCGATAGCGGAAAGCACATTTCCTGTAGCTATTGCTGCGATCGTATCTGCCATTGTCTTCACCTCTGCATCAAAAGGGCTCCCCGAAGGGAGCCTTGATCATTTTTTCGAGCTGTTCTTCTGTCTTTCCACCCGGGCTGCGCGGGCTGCCTCCTCGTCCTTTCGCTCAGATATGAAATAGCTGAGCGAGAGAAGGCTGTCGGAAAAATGAAGATTCTCCACAATGAGCGAACTGTTCGGGCCTGTAATGTCCACATTTGTGAAGTTCCAAATCGCTCCGATCCCGTTCCGGGTAAGGATGTCCGTTACTGCGATGGCGGATTCTTTCGGCACCGTAAGCACAGCCAGATCCGTCGGATGTTCTTTCAGATACTCCGCGAGATCGTCCATGCTGTAGATGTGGATGCCGTTGAACTCCCTTCCGATCAGTTCGGGATTTACGTCAAATGCCGCAAGCAGGTTGCAGCCCCATGCGGAGAAGCAGAAATTATCCATCAGCGCGCGTCCGATATTACCGACACCGATCAGCACCGCGTTCAGCCCACGGTCCATGCCGAGTATCGCAGCGATCTGCTCGCGCAGAGCATGGACATTATACCCATAACCCTGCTGGCCGAACTCACCGAAGCAGCTGAAATCCTGCCGGATCTGCGAAGGCGTGAGCCCAAGCTGCTCACCAAGTTCCGAAGAGGAGATCCGGTTGATGCCATGCCCGGCAAGCTCATCCAGCTTGCGCAGATACCGCGGCATCCGGCGGATCACATTGTTCGATACTTTTACCCTTCTCATCCCTTATCTCTCCTGTACGTCAGACTGTTCACCTGATCGTTATTCCTGTGACAATAAATTATATCACGTTCCTCCCCTGTTCGCAACAGCTTGTCTGAAAATACGGTATTTTTACAGGCAATAAAGGGAGAAAAAGCTCTGATATAACTTGTTTTAAGGCTTAAATTATCGAAGATCACGCCGGATGTCCCGGCAGATCGCATGCAGCTCCGCCAATGTGCTGAGACGAACGAGCTGCTGTTTATAATACCCGGCATGGGGCACTCCATGGAGATACCAAGGCAGCTGATGCCGTGCCTCCAGGCAGGCAAGCCTCTCGCCTGTGCGCTCAGCAAGCAGGCATATCTGCTTCTCCGCCAGATCGATACGTTCGGCAAGAGGCGGCAGCGGCGGAGTCTCCTTTCCTTCAAGCAGGGCATTTGCCTGTTCAAAGATCCAGGGATTTCCAAAAGCGCCGCGCCCGATCATCACCCCGTCGCACCCTGTATAGCGCAGAATATGTGACGCGTCTTCCGCTGAGAAAACGTCTCCGTTGGCCAGGACCGGGATATCAACGGCTTTTTTCACTTCCCGGATGATATCCCAGTCAGCGCGTCCCGCGTACATCTGCGCCCGCGTCCTGCCGTGAACAGTGAGGGCCGAAGCACCTGCCTGCCGACACACCACAGCGAATTCCGGAGCATTCACGCTTCCCCCGTCAAAGCCTTTCCGGAATTTTACAGTAACCGGAACATGCACGGCCGATACCACCGCCTCCACGATCCTTCCAGCCAGGTCCGGATCTTTCATCAAGGCAGATCCGTCCCCGCTCTTTATGACTTTCCCCACGGGACAGCCCATGTTGATATCCAGGATGTCCGCTCCAGAGATTTCCAGTGCCAGACAGGCCGCCTCCGCCATGACCCCGGGCTCATGCCCGAATATCTGTGCGGCAAAAGGCCGGTCTCCTTCCATGGAATGCAGCAGTGAAGCCGTCTTCTCATCCCGGTAGACCAGCGCCTTCGCGCTGACCATCTCTGTCACGGTGAGCGCAGCTCCCAGTCGTGCGCAGACATGCCGGAAAGCAAAATCCGTCACCCCGGCCATCGGCGCCAGAGCCACACATCCCCTCAGTTCGACATTGCCGATCTTCACCATATCATGTCCAGTCCCACCGGGCAGTGGTCCGATCCGGTCACTTCCGGCAGAATGAAAGCCTCTTTGATATGCTCCTGCAGGCGGTTCGAGACCACGAAATAGTCAATGCGCCAGCCGACGTTCCTTTCCCGCGCCGCTGCACGATAGCTCCACCATGAATAGGCATCTTTGCGATCCGGATAAAGCCAGCGGAAGGAATCAGTGAAACCGGCTTCAAGCAGTTCGCTGAACTTTCCGCGTTCTTCATAGGAGAACCCTGCATTCCCTATATTCGTCTGGGGATTCTTCAGGTCGATCTCATTATGTGCCACATTCATATCTCCGCAGATGATCACCGGCTTTCTTGCGTCCAGTTCACAGAGGTATGTCCGGAAGCAATCCTCCCAGTCCATGCGGTAATCGATGCGCTTCAATCCATCCTGCGCATTCGGTGTATACACACACACCAGAAAGAACTCCCCGTATTCCAGCGTGATCACCCGTCCTTCCGTATCATGCCGGTCAATTCCGAGATTGTAACTCACGGAAAGGGGCGTATGCTTTGTAAAGACCGCTGTGCCGGAGTATCCTTTCTTCTCCGCATAGCACCAGTAACTTTCGTATCCGGGAAACTCCAGTTCAATCTGGCCTGCCTGCAGCTTGGTCTCCTGCAGGCAGAAGAAATCCGTGTCCAAGGTGAGGAAAATGTCTTCAAAGCCCTTTTTCATCACGGCCCGCAGGCCGTTTACATTCCAGGAAATAAACCGCATGCTCACTTCTCCTCCCGTGCGGCAAAGGCCGCCACGCTCTCCAAATGTCCCCGTGCGTCCGTCAGTGAAGCGTTTTTCAGTCGCGGCACAGGTCCTGCCGCACTGCCCAGCGTCTCCGTCGTCTTCTCTGCAACCAGCCGGTTGATCTTCATACCTGCAGCCGTGAACTTTGCTTCGTAATCCGTCATCACTCCCACCGGGCCGTTTGCATGCAGATCGTTCGTGCATTCCAGCAGAGTCCAGTGTTCCGCCTCGAACTGTTCGAGTGACCATTCAAAAAGCGGCCTGTTATCGGTTTTGAAATGGATCTGCCCGCCCACGGGCAGCAGGTCGCTGTAGATACGGAGGAAAGAAGGGGCCGTAAGCCGAAGCTTGGCATCACGGCTCTTGGGCCAAGGATCGCAGAAATTGATATAGATCCGGTCAACCTCTTCTGCGGCAAACATCTCTTCCAGCAGCTTTGCGTCGGCATCGATGAAACGGACGTTCTCAAGCCCGGCGTTTTTTACACGTTCCATAGCCAGGATCATAGCGGCAGGTACCCGCTCTACCGCAATCAGGAGCTTTTCCGGCTCCAGGCGGGCTGTTTCGGCTGTGAAGCGGCCCTTCCCGCACCCCAGCTCCAGCAGAAGTTTATCGCAATCCGGATAAAGACTGCGCCAGTTCCCTTTCAGGTCTTCCGGAACTGCGATCAGCAGCTCGCCGCATCTCTCCATACGGGGTTCCAGATTGCGCCGTTTTCTCATTCTCATGCCGTTTCCCTCTTCCGATCAGTCTTAACAGATGATACCACAGCACAGGAGAAACATCAATTGAGAAATCGCTTGCATGCGGTCCGGCGATGCTGGATAATAACGGCGCTTCACAGGCAGGAGATCCGGGTGTAGCGCAGCTGGTAGCACGCTTGGTTTGGGACCAAGATGCCGGGGGTTCGAATCCCTTCACTCGGACCAGAAAGGGCCTCTGATCAGGATATGATCAGAGGCCCATTTGCTGTTCTCCTGTGAAACTCCGGCCTTTTCCCGGATGTCCATTCAAAAAGCGTTTTATTCAGCCGCACCGCTCAGTCTGGGAAAATCCGCCAGTTTTCCTTCCTGAGCTTTTCAGGGAATAACGCTCCATACCGAGTATCCGACCGACTGCTGATTCCTGCCCGCAGCAGTGCGGACGTTCCCAAGGATCCCAACAGGATTGCCTGATTTGATCCATAAGTACTTTGTCCCGGTTCACTGCTTTTCCTTTACGCACGCCTTGCAGAAAAGAATCATAAAGGTTATGATATCGTGTGAGACAACTGCAGGCTGCAAATCCTGTTCTATCCGCTCCAAACAGTGAAAAGGAGACCGATCATGGAAAAAGTGTTCATCGAAAACGGGTTCTTTTCCCGCGAGGCGAACCCAAAGAGCCCCGCAGACTGTGCGCTGCTGGAACGATATCCAGGCAAAACACTGATCCGCGAGGAGCTCGATCCGGAGTCCGAAGCCCGCACGCGTTTGTACATGGAGGAGATGGAGAAGGCCTCTTCCATCGTCAGCCGGCCGAAAGCTTACGAACCCGCGCTGTTCAACCGCTATACCTCCCTGCACGCCACACTCTACGTGCTAACGCGCTGGAGTCAGATCCGTCCCATAGGACCGATCGGGGAGGAACTGATGCCGATGGTGCTCGCTCTTCGTGATCTTCGGGAAAAGCTCGTCC
>JAGBQR010000036.1 GCA_017632775.1 Oscillospiraceae bacterium
CCAGAGGCTCCTTCTTTGCGGACAGATTCAGGAACTGGGTTCCGTCCGTCGCGACCTTCCTGTTGCAGTAATGCATGGCTATGTCGTTGGCCAGAACGCGCAGCTGCTCTCTTCGTTCCTCATACAGGCTGCTGTACATTTCGATGATCTCATCGACCTTTTCCTGCGAAAGGCCTGGAAGGAAACGGTCGATGCAGGTGCTGTTCTCGCTGCTGAAAAACACTCTGGACACATAAGAGCCGGAGTAAGCCAGTTCCTCTGTCTTCAGATCCAGAAGGTCTTTCTTCCCTTCCGTCAATGCCGTGAGCCATTCGCTGAGGACAGCCATATCCCCGTTCTCCAGCGCGGCGATCACTTCCTCCATCGGGTTGGTGCCCGTAAAATCCGCCCAGAGCGTCATCCGTGTTGTGCCGGCCGTCTCTGCGCATACCCAGCGCAGCGGTTCCTCCATGGTCAGGATGATCTCATCGTTTTCGACCCGCGCAGCCGACAGCCGCGTGAACACAGAACTGTAATTTCTCATGTTGATGGATGTGGAGGTCGAATCCCCTGCCAGCTGCAGGAGGCGGCTTCCGAATCGGATCTTCTTTCCCAGAAGGACCGTTTCCGGAACCAGTTTCAGCTCCTCTCCGCCGGCCTCGACCCGGAAGCGGATCCGGATCGGCAGGTGAAGAAAACTCTTCCAGCTGGCATCCAGACTCAGGAAAAGCGCGCCGTCTTCCAATGAGAGTCCGGTTTCACCGTAGAGGATGTCATAGGCTCCGAGTCCTTCGCCCAGCTCATCCAGATCCATATTCTCCTGCACAAGAAGGGCTGCATCGCTTCGGTTCAGGCGGATATCCATGGTATTCTTTTCCGCATTCACCGTATACCGTTCCTCAGCGGTGAGCGTCTTTTCCTTCAGAAGAGACCCGATCTCATGGATCTCCACCGTGGAGCGGGAAAGATAAATATAAGCTGCCGCCGGAATCAGAAGAACAAGCGCCAGAATGATGAGAAAGATAGTCAGTCCGATCCGTTTTTTCCTTTTCTTCATGGATTGCTCCTTGCTTTTTTCAATAGAATCAAAAAGTACTGTCTGCCGGGGCGCGGACAGTACTTTTTCTTTTTTCGTCAGTACAGGAGTGTAAACTGCTGCGGCTTCGGCTTGAATTTCACGCCGGACACCAGTCCCATGGCTCCGTAGAGCGTGACCATGGAGGATCCGCCATAACTCATGAAGGGGAGGGTTATGCCGATAACCGGCGTGATCCCGATGCACATGCCGATGTTGATAAAGGTCTGGAATGTGATCGCCGCGGCAACACCCATGCAGATCAGCATGTCAAAAACGCGCCCGGATTTCAGGGCGATCCTTACGCAGTGCACAATGATGATCGTAAGCACTGCAATCACGAACAGACAGCCGAGCATGCCCAGCTGTTCTCCTGTGGTGGAGAATATGAAGTCCGTGTGCTTTCCTGT
This sequence comes from Oscillospiraceae bacterium, assembly GCA_017632775.1. GTDB lineage: Bacteria > Bacillota > Clostridia > Oscillospirales > Oscillospiraceae > Limivicinus. Next base: position 1,465 of record JAGBQR010000036.1, read on the forward strand.
AAAGCTGGTATAGGTATGGTCCGCATCCACACCGGTCAGTCTTCCCGAAGCCAGTGTCAGACGGCTCTGGTTGGTCTGCCAGGTGATCCCGTACCCGGTGGAGTCCACAAGATCCGGCGCATAGGGAGCAATCAGGCGTTTTTTCTGATAATCAGCCAGAAAATAATTCCACATCAGAGGCACGACCGCAGCCACAGCCGCCGCGCCGATAACGAACCAGTAGATCTTCACCCCCAGCGAAAAAAGCATGATGAGGAAAATAAACAGAATGATCAATGCGCTTCCCAGGTCATCCGACACGAAAACGATCAGGGCAAAAACGATCGCAAAATGCCCGGCCATCTGTACCATCGACCAGAAGGAATTGATATTGCTGTGTTCTTTCAGATGAGTCATCTGTTTGGCGGAAATGATGATATAGAAAACCTTGATGATCTCCGAAGGCTGTATCCCGATGCCCGCAAAACGGATCCAGCTCTTTGCGCCGGTATCGCCCTCTTCGCCGAATATCACCAGAGCGACAAGAAGCAGCACGTTCACTACGCAGAGCAGCTTCCACTGATTGCCGAGAATATCGGCATCGATCACGGTGAACACCACATACGCCCCGATCCCGATACCGATGGAGAGGATCTGGACGATCACACTCTTTGTGGGACTGATGTTCACTCCCGCGGCCTGCATGCCCAACGTTGCCCGATAGACCATGAATACGCTGAACACGGCAAGAACGCTGCACAGAATTAGCAGGAGGATGTCCGCACGTTCAAAATATGTTTTGATATAGGGTTTTATCTTTTTCAGCAGCATGGTTTCCTCCATCCGCACAATGCCTAAAGGACAGCGCCGGAGTTTTGGATATTTTAGCACAGATTTATGCTTTACGCAACGCAGACGCAGGTGCTATAATATCACATACGGAGAATGATTTTCAATATGTTCACTTTTGATTCACACAATGAAGCGGAGACCGAAGCACTCGGTGAGCGATTTGCCGCCTCTCTCCCAAGCGGATCCGTGATCGTGGCCATGTATGGTGATCTCGGCGCAGGCAAGACCGCTTTCGTCCGCGGCATGGCCCGTGGTCTGGGTCTGGACTGCCGGGTTTCAAGCCCGACTTTCACAATTGTAAACGAGTACCTCGGGAAACGTGATCTGATCCATTTTGATATGTACCGTCTCCGCAGTGCCGACGAACTGTTCGATATCGGGTGGGAAGACTATATCCGCCGCGGCGCCGTCTGTGTCGTGGAATGGAGCGAGAATGTGCAAGATGCATTCCAGGGTGACGAACGGAGAATCACCATTGAGAAGACCGGAGATTTCTCCCGCAGGATCACAATCGAGGGGGAGGATGACCGGATATGCTGATGCTTGCGTTTGAGTCCTCTGCAAAGCCTGCCTCTGTCGCTCTTTTTCAGGATGATGCATTGCTGGGCATTTCCACCCAGATCACTGCGCTTACCCACAGCAGGACCCTTCTGCCCATGGCGGAGGATCTGCTGAAAAACGCGGAACTGTCGATGAGCGATATCGATGTTTTTGCCGTGGCGCACGGTCCCGGTTCTTTCACCGGGATCCGGATCGGCATTTCCACGGTGAAAGGACTGGCATGGGCCTCCGGGAAGCCATGCGTAGGTGTTTCCACGCTGGAAGCCATGGCCTGGAACGGCAGTTCCCGGGAGGGCCTGCTCTGCCCGGTCATGGATGCCCGGCGTGATCAGGTCTATAATGCATTGTTTGTAAACCGGGACGGAAGGCCCGAGCGCCTTACGGAAGACCGGCCGATCTCCCTCGCGGATCTGGCCGAAGAGCTCCGGATGCTCGGCCGCCCTGCATTTCTGATCGGTGACGGTGCCGCTCTCACCGCATCCTTCTTTGCCGCTCACGCTGTCCCCTTTTCCGTCGCGCCGGAAAACCTTCTGTGGCAAACCGCCTGGGGCGTGGGAAAAGCGGCTCAGGGCAAGTCTCTGCAGGATGCTTCATCTCTTCTTCCCGTCTACCTCCGCCTTTCCCAGGCGGAACGGGAGAGACAGGAGCGCCTTCAGGGCAAAGGCTTCTGATCTTTTTCATCTGTTATTACTTTTTTGTATAATAAAGGAGAACGTTTCATGAGCAAAGTATGTGTGTTCGACCATCCGCTGATCCAGCATAAGCTTTCCGTTCTGCGTGACAAAAACACCAGTGTGAAAGTCTTCCGCGAGCTCGTCAGTGAGATCGCGATGCTGATGTGTTATGAGGCGACCCGCGATCTTCCTCTGGAGGAAGTCGATGTCGAGACCCCTGTTGCCATGGCCAAATGCCGTCGGATCGCCGGCAAGAAGCTGGCTGTCGTCCCCATCCTCCGTGCCGGTCTGGGCATGGTGGATGGCATGGTGAGCATGATGCCGAACGTCAAGGTCGGTCACATCGGTCTTTTCCGCGATCCTGAAACGCTTGAGCCTGTAAAGTACTATTTCAAGATGCCCCCCGATATCACCGAACGCGATGTGATTGTTGTCGATCCGATGCTTGCCACCGGCGGTTCCGCCTCCGCCGCCATCACCTTCCTGAAGGAAGTCGGGGCGAGCCATATCAAGCTCATGAGCGTGATCGGAGCTCCGGAGGGCGTTGCCCGGATGCAGAAGGATCATCCGGATGTGGACATCTTTGTCGCTGCGCTGGATGATCATCTCAATGATCACGGCTACATCGTTCCCGGTCTGGGTGATGCCGGCGACCGTATCTTCGGAACCAAATAAACACCCTCTGCCTCTGCATTATTGAAAAAAAGATCTGACCGTACTCCGGTCAGATCTTTTTTTCAGCCTCGCGGCGTTTTCTTCTCCGGACCCGGTTAATGTGACGCTCAAAATCTCCGCTGTTGAGCAGATCCGTGAGAAGCAGCTGTTCAAACGTCGGTACTGTGCAGGAATAAAATCCAAGTTTTTTTTCGTATTCCTGCAGCAGCTGTTTCGGAAGGACCATGTACGCCACGCGGAAAGCCGGTGAGATCGATTTGGAGAAGGTATTCAGGTAGATCACATTATCCCGGTCGCTCAGGGAACACAGTGTCTCCGCAGGTTTGGAAAAAACCGCGAACTCCGCGTCATGGTCCGATTCAATAAGGATCCTCTCTTTCTCCCCGGCCCACCGGATGTATTCATGGCGCTTTGACGCGGAGGCTGTCACTCCGCTGGGATAGCTTCGGTAAGGGGTGGTATGGAGCACGGAGGCATCGGTGGATAAAAGCGCCGCGCTGTCGATCCCGTCACGCGTGAGCGGGAGCATACGGAGCGTCACGCCGGCTGCATGATAGATCTGCTCCAGTTTCTCATAAGCCGGAGACTCGATCGCATAGATCCGTTCCCTGCCAAGCAGGGTGATGATCTGCCCGTAAAGATATTCCGCACCCGAACCGATCACGATCTGCCGCACCTCTGTCTGGATTCCCCGGTTCCGGGCCAGATAATTCCGCAGCGCTGTCCGGAGTTCCAGCAGTCCGCAGTTCGGCGAGCGCTGAAGGATCCGTTCTTCCTGTTCCGAGAGGACCCGACGCATCGCGCGAGCCAGCAGAGGGGCAGAAAAGCCTGTATCCTCCTGTTCCTCCGCTCCCATGATCCTCTGCTCAGCAGGCATCTCTTCCGATACGCTGAATGCATCAGCAGGCCGGAATACTGCATAATACCCGCTTCGTTCCCGCGCTTCAGCATATCCCTCTTCACAGAGCAGCTCATAGGCGTGCTCCACCGTAACGGTGCTCACTCCTGTCTCCTCTGCAAGCAGGCGCCGGGAAGGGAGTTTCCCGTTGCAGGGGAACGCTCCGCTGATGATCTCCTCCCGGAGCAGCCTGTAGATCTGGAGATAATACGGTCTTTTTTCTCTGTCGATATATGTGTTCATCTGGTATTACTTTTTTCTCGCTTTCTGGATATTTTATATCATCAGAATCAGTTTATAATAGTCCGCAGAAAAACGCAAGGAGGAGATGCGCGCATGGAAAAAAAGAACAACAGGAAACGGACCACGGCATGGCTCTGCATAACTGCTCTTCTCATGGCGATGAACGTAGTGATGAGTTCGTTTGGTATTCCTGTCCCCGGCGGACATCTGTATCTGAACGACGTGATCATCTGTACGGCATCGATCCTGCTGGATCCCTTTGCCGCCTTCATGGTAGGTGGGGTCGGCGCCTTTCTGGGTGATTTCTTCTTTTACCCGACTCCCATGTTCGTCTCCCTCGTGACGCATGGTCTTCAGGCGGTAGTGATCTCGCTTTTTACGCACTATACGCTGAAAAAGCACCCGGTGCTCGCCTCGGGCATAGGCGTGACCATCGGAGCCGTGATCATGGTGGTGGGGTACTCCCTTGGCCGGGCTTATATCTACAGCACCCCGGAATACGCTCTGCTCAAGCTGCCCTACCAGATCCTCCAGGCTGTGGTCGGAGCCATTGCGGGCATGCTGCTGTGCTGGAAGTGCGGCATCGTGAAGCTTTACCGGAAATACACGGCCGTCTCCTGAGCTTTCCCGCCGGAACCTTTTCCGTAAGTGCACAATGCAGGAGCAGTCGATTGACACTGCTCCTGCGATTTGCTATTATGGATTCATTATCGGGCCCCATTGGGGGCATGGAGGTACTACAATGAAAAAGATTCGATCTCTGTTCGCACTGGTTCTCTCTCTGCTTATGCTCCTCTCCCTGGCGGGCTGCGGCGAGAGCCGTGCCCTTAAGGAAGCGGAAAGCCTCATCGATGCGATCGGCGAGGTCACTGTGGAAAGCGGGGAATCCATCATTGCCGCTGAAGAAGCCTATGCCAAACTGAGCGACAAGGAAAAGGAATCTCTGAAAAACGCAGACCTTCTTACGACCGCCCGTGAAAAACTGGATGTACTTGTCACCGAGGACCTGATCAAAGCGATCGGCGAGGTAACTGCGGAGAGTGAAGCCGCCGTCAAAGCTGCCGAGAAAGCCTTTGCCGATCTCACCGAACAGGCGAAGGAGCGCGTTTCGAACGCTTCAGCCCTGAAAGAGGCAAGAGAGGCTCTGGATTATGAACTGATGAAGAAAGCCATGCTTGGCGTCTGGAAGGCTGAGACCGACGCGATCGATGAGATTGTGGAGAGCGTCGACAGTTATCTCGGTGGTTATGATATCACTTACGCCGACTACATGGATTCCTTCCCGCTTGCCGTCACCCTCGAACTCCGGGAGGACGGGACCTATAAAGTCAGCGGCGACAAAGCTTCGTTCGACAAGGTATATGCAGACCTGCGCGAATCGACCGCCCGCTATTACGACGATCTGCTTCTTATCGCTCTCGGTTCTCTCCTGGAGGAATACGGCTACGGCACGTTCAAGACATGGGAAGAAATCGAGGCCTTCACACATGAGACGAAGGATGAAACGATCCTGTCCGCTCTGGGCATGTCGATCCCGGAACTGGTGGATTCGATCTTCGGGGATGAAATGTATGATTCCATGATGGATTCCCTCAGCCTCGAGGGCCGCTACAGCATCGATGGGAACGAGCTTCACCTGTCCGAGTCTCCTGACAGCGATCCTGTCAGCGCAGAGTATCAGGTGTTTGAATTTGATGGTGATGTGCTGACCCTGACCGGATACGAAGGCGCCCAGTTCCTTATCGATTTCCCCTATCCTGTCGAGTTCCACCGCCAGGGCTGATCCCTTGTCTATTTGCAGCAAAAAACCTCTCTGCAGCAGCAGAGAGGTTTTTCTTCTTTCATCAGTCCTCGGTGATCGTATCGATATAGACCCAGGTGGTGTTGTCCGGAAGGTAGTTCTCCACCACAGGCACGAAGCGGTCCCGGGCGCTCCCGAGCGTCACGCTGGGAATGATGTCATTGTAGTTGAATGTGTATGTGTATTTATCCGTTCGGTAATAGACGCGGTCATACAGTTTAAAGAACAGAACCGCGTTCTGCCCTGTGACAGGATCCGCTTTCACAAGGGACTGCGGGCTGTCCACATAGATGGAAAGAAGCCCTTTCCGTTCCGAAAGCCGGTTCGCCACATAGACGGCGAATCCGCAGATCGCATCCACCGGATCCTGCGGAGTGGACATATCCCGTGTATAGAAGACTTCCTCGTCCTCTTTCAGCTCCGGGTGCCGGAGATCGGCCAGAACCACTTCATCGAAGCCCATATCATACAGTTCTTCCACCATCTCCACGACGTAATTGCGGACATTCATGTTGTAGGGGTCCATCCAAACGCCGAGATCGTTCGTGTAATAAGAGCCGAACATATTCAGCAGCGATACGGACGTGCTTCGTGACGGAAGAAGATTGTCCACACAGCAGCTGATCTGTGCCACAAGATAATGACCGTTTTCCTTCACCTGCCGCACAGCCTCCGCGATATCCTGCGTCTGCTGTGTCTGACTGGACACCCCGTAACTCCGGGCCAGAACGGACTCGGAGAACCATTTCAGATTCCCGTCCCGGGATTTCATCTCCAGCACGAGCGCGTTTCCGCTGGAAAGCCGTGCATCATAATCAAGGATCTTCTCTTTGGTAAGCTCATCCGCCGCGACGAAAATCGCACGGAGTTCCCCGGCGTTTTTCCCCGCTGTTGCTGGAAGCGCCGTGTAATTCGGCTCCCGGAAATTCACGGTAACGTCTACTTTTTCAAATACCCGCACCTCATTCCCGTTTTCGTCGATGATCACATCGTCCCCATGCAGATACGGAAGCTTGACTTCGACATCTTCCTTCGTGATCACAGCATATTTCTGCATACCGTAAAACAGCACCACCACCAGGATAAGCAGGACCACAATTATGGCCACGGGAATGACGGCGACGTTTTTCCTTTTCCGTCTTCCACGGTAATACTTTGCTACTTTTGCCAAGATCTGCTCCTCCGGCTCAGTCTTCGATCTTCCGGATGCGGCGAATATGCCGCTCGTCATTGGAAAACGGTGTATCCAGGAAGGTGTCCACGATCTTCAGCGCCAGTCCTTCCCCCGTCACGCGGGCACCGAGAGCGAGGATATTCGCATCATTATGAAGCCTTGTTGCCTCCGCGGAGAAACAGTCGCCGCACAGCGCCGCCCGTATGCCCGGGACTTTGTTGGCCGCAATGGAGATACCGATCCCGGTACCGCAGATAAGGATCCCCTGCCCGCACTCTCCTGCCGCCACAGCTTTGGCCACGGCTTTTCCGAAATCCGGATAATCGCAGCTCTCCTCCGACCAGGTTCCGAAGTCTTTATACGCCAGTCCGCGCTTTTCCAAATGCGCGCAGATGGCTTTTTTCAGGGCGAATCCGCCATGATCACTGCCGACTGCTATCATAACCAGTGCCTCCGAAAAGAATTTCCCACAGCAACGTGTGGACCATCATATCACCAAACGGCTGTTTTCGCAACAAAGAGACAGCAAAAAAGAAAGCCTGATATTTCAGACTTTCTTTTTTGCGTTTATTCGTGCGTTCCTTTGCTGCCCACACCGAAGTGGAGTTCTTTCATTCCTTCCACTTCATCACAGATATCTTTCAGCGAACAGACGGAGCAATCCGTCGGCAGTCCCTCCAGAATATGCGTCAGGGTGCCGATGGCCGCCGTGGATTTTTTCGCCAGGTCCTGCAGCGACACATAGTCCACCGAGGGATCCGTGATAAAGATCACTTCCGCGGCGAGGACATTCGGATCTTTTTTATACTCCCGGATATAGGAGTTCCCCAGCGCCCGGAAGCTGATGCCCCGCGCCATCGCCTGTTTGCTCACGCGGACCTGCTCCCGGAAGGATTCCGGGGAGATGCGCACCATGTATCCCTCCGGGAACACATGGTATTTGGCATACTCGATCTCCTTGAGCGTGCGGTAGACCGTTTCGTCATCACCGTCGATCATGCCTACGCGCAGAAGAACGATACGGGCAAAATCGCAGTCGGCCCCGATCTCACGCAGATCCCTTCCGTACAGGACCACCCGGTCCTCCGGAACAAGTTCCGGAGACGAGGTGAACAGCACATAGTTTGCCGAGCCTTTTCCCCGCGCACCGAGTTCATAGGCCGCATCCCGCTGGAGGACCAGTTCATTCGAACCGAGGTCCCTCCAGCAGTCTGACGGGGAATACGGCCAGGCGGTCGCGTTCTTCGGGGCAAGGAGATCTCGGGTATTGCCGATCAGGGGATTGAACAGGTCCATTTAAAATACCTGGTTCACTTTCTTCCGGTCGAACATGGCGTTGACCTGTTTATAGGCCCAGCCGAGAACCTTCTGATCCAGATTCCAGAAATATACGACGAAAAGGACTGCGACCGCGATCACGAAGACCTTGATGAGCGTCCATAAGATTTTCAGTATTTTTTCCATTCAGGATCTCTCCTTTCAAATTCTGTCCGGTCCGGCCTTACTTTTTGGCAAGTCCCTTCTGACGGGCATACTCCGCGGCGCCCAGCGCGCCCATCAGCTGCGGGTCCGTCTTCAGGTTCACGACCTTCAGCTTCAGCACATGCTCGATCGCTTCCTTCAGCCCGTCGTTCTTCGCACAGCCGCCCGTCAGCGTGATGCTGTCCGTCACTCCCGCTTTCTTCGCCATTACGAAGCACCGCTTCGCAAC
>JAGBQR010000037.1 GCA_017632775.1 Oscillospiraceae bacterium
ACGACGAGATCCTTCGCTTCCTTCGTGAAACCAAAGCGAAGCCGTATTTCGCCCCCGGCGAAGGACTGCATTACTCCAATACCGGATTCAACCTGCTGGCGCTGCTGGTGGAGCGGCTCTCCGGCGTTCCTTATGAAGCGTTCCTGCAAGAGAACATCTTCGAGCCCGCGGGAATGACCTCCACCCGCTGCTGCCATATCCGCAGAGACGGCGTCCCGTTTGAAAACTATGCCCGGGCGACGGTGTTCGAGGACGGCAGATACGTGGCCGACGTGGACTCCGCCGAGGACGGCGACGTGGTCGCTTTTGACGGTCTGAACGGCGACGACTATGTGTATACCAATATCTTCGACATGCTCAGATGGGACAGAGCGCTGCGCGAGGGCAAGGTGCTTACGCCTGAGGAACAGAAGCTCATGTATACCCCCGCAAAGCTCAACAACGGCGAGGACGCCGTTTATGACGAGTACAGAGGGATGACCATCGGCTACGGTTTCGGCTGGGGCACCGGCCGAGACAGGGAACTGGGGCTCATCGTCAGTCACAGCGGCGGTATGCCCGGCGTTTCCACATGGTTCGAGCGCTTCATCGACGCGGACAGGGTGCTTGTCATTCTCCTGAACCGCGAGTCCGAAGACTACAGAGCCGTTGCCGGCGTCTGGAACGGACTGCAGCTGATCGCAAGGGACAAGGAGCCGGAGCCGATCCGGACGATCGAGGAGATCATGATCAAGGATCCCGACAAGTCCGGATGGGAGAGCTTCTGCGGCAAATACGAGCATCCCGGAGAAAGCGATTTCATCGTCGACGAGATCTTCATGAAAGACGGCGAGCTTCATGCCAACGCCATCGATGAAGACGGGGATGAGATGACCTTCCGTCTCTATCCCATCGGCGAAAATGAGTTCGGAAGAAAAGGCGGCATGCTCAAGCTGACCTTCGGCGAAGGCTGTCTGATGTTCGATGATTATACCTGTAAAAAGCTGTAAGAAGAATACCGCCGGGCGGCGGCGCGCGTGATCCCGCCTTTCTATTCTCTCCCCTTGACATGCCCGCCCGAACAACGCATAATTTGTCATACAAATCACACTTTTTCGAGGTGAAACTATGAAAACGCCGCATGGAAAATACGCATGGACGGCTACCGTCGGAGAAAAGGGACAGATCGTCATTCCGAAACAGGCCCGGGAGATCTTCGGGATCAAACCCGGAGATACGCTGCTTCTTCTCGGTGATGACAAACGCGGGATCGCCATTCCCCCGAAAGGCGCGTTCGCAGAATTGTTCGGGATCGCATTCCGGGATCCGGAAGGGGACGGGGAATGACAAAAATGAATATGACTGCACGATATGACTTTGTGACCCTGCGGGACCGTCCGGAACTCAAAGACCGGGCGGCGGCCTGGTTTCACGAAAAATGGCACGTTCCCGCGGAAGCCTATCTGGAATGCATGACGGCCTATCTGAACCGGGAGACGGAATACGGCTGGTATCTGTGCCTGGACGGGGAGCGGATCGTCGGAGGCCTGGGGGTCATCGAAAACGACTTCCACGACCGGAAGGATCTGTCTCCGAATGTCTGCGCGGTATATACGGAGGAAGGCTGGCGCAGGCGCGGGATCGCCGGACGCCTGCTGGATATGGCGGTGGAGGATATGCGGGCAAAGGGCGTTTCGCCCCTGTATCTGGTCACCGATCACACCGGCTTTTATGAACGCTACGGCTGGGAGTTCCTCTGCATGGTGCAGGGGGACGGCGAGCCGGAGATGACAAGGATGTATATCCACCGGTGATCAAAACATTCTGAAATAAGGACTTGAGAACAAACAATGAATACAAACGACGTTATCATTCGCCCGGAAGAGAAAGAAGACTGCAGAGAAGTCGAAAACCTCATACGCGAATCGTTCTGGAACGTGTACCGCCCGGGCTGCAGCGAGCATTATGTGATCCATGTGCTGCGGGACGATCCGGCTTTCGTGAAGGAACTGGATTTCGTGATGGAAAAGGACGGCAGGCTGATCGGGCAGAACATGTTCATGCGTACCGTCATCAATGCCGATGACGGCCGGGTGATCCCCGTTCTGACCATGGGCCCCATCGGAATCACGCCGGAACTCAAACGCCGGGGCTATGGAAAGAAGATCCTGGACTACTCTTTGGAGAAGGCGACCGCCATGGGCTTCGGCGCGGTGCTTTTCGAGGGCAATATCGGCTTTTACGGTCACAGCGGCTTTGACTATGCCCGCAGCTTCGGCATCCGCTATCACGACCTGCCGGAGGGAGCGGACGATTCCTTCTTCCTCTGCAGGGAGCTTATCCCCGGTTATCTGGATGATGTCACCGGCGTATACCAGACGCCGCAGGGTTACTATGTGGACGACGCAGACGTGGAGGAATTCGACAGGGCATTTCCGCCCAAGGAGAAGCTGAGGCTGCCGGGCCAGATCTTCTGAGCAGAAAGAGGACCGCATGAAAGATCTGGTGCTGTACATCCATGGCAAGGGCGGAAACGCCGCAGAGAGTGAACATTACAGGCCGCTGTTTCCCGGCCGCGAGGTGACCGGGCTGGATTATCAGACCTTTACCCCGTGGGAAACGGGCGGAGAGATCCGGGACGCTGTCACCATGCTGCATACCGAGTATGACAGCATCACGCTGATCGCCAACAGCATCGGCGCGTTTTTCAGCATGCATGCCGGCATCGACGGACTGATCCGCAAGGCATATTTCATTTCTCCTGTCGTCGATATGGAGCGGCTGATCTCAGACATGATGAGCCGGGCCGATGTGACGGAGGAGCAGCTGAAAGCAGAAGGCGTGATCGCGACCTCCTTCGGTGAGGATCTCTCGTGGGACTGGCTGTGCTATGTGCGCGGGCATCCCGTCCGATGGAATGTGCAAACTGAGATCCTGTACGGGAAAAACGATGCGCTGATCTCATACGAAACGCTCATGCTCTTTGCCGCAGAGCATCACGCGAAACTCACCGTGATGGAAAACGGCGGGCATTGGTTCCATACGGACGGGCAGATGCGGTTCCTGGACGAGTGGATCCGGAACGGCGAGGCGGAGTTTATGGAGAAGAAGAGATGAATTACCTTGAAGAATACTACGGCTCCTATGATGAAGAAGGGCGCCTTCTTTCCCGTCACGGGCAGGTGGAATACCTGACCACGATGAAATACATAGGCAAATGTCTGGAGGGCATCTCAGATCCGGGCATCCTTGAGGTCGGAGCCGGAACCGGCCGCTACAGCGTAACGCTGGCAAAGCAGGGGCTCCGGGTGACTGCCGTTGAGCTGATCGAACACAATCTGGAAATACTGAGGTCCAAACTGGACGGTACCGAACCGATCACGACGATCCGGGGGAACGCGCTGGACCTGTCCCAGTTTTCGGATGATTCTTTCGATCTGACCATGGTGCTTGGTCCGATGTATCACCTGTACACGAAGGAGGAGAAGCTGAAAGCTCTTTCCGAAGCGGTGCGTGTCACAAAACCGGGCGGTCACATTTTGGTGGCGTATTGCATGAACGAGCCGACCGTCATCCAGTATATATTCGGATTGAACCATCTGCACGAAGTGATGGAGCTCAATATGCTGACCTCCGACTGGCACTGTATCAGCGAGCCTAAGGATGTTTTTGAGCTGGTCCGTACAGAGGACATCGCAGATCTGGATGCGGCGGTACCTGTCAGAAGGATCAAACTGGTCGCCGCGGACGGCGCAGCGAACTATAAACGGGAGTATATCGATGCCATGGACGATGAAACATTCGCAAAATGGATGGAATATCATTTTGTGATCTGCGAACGGCAGGATCTGATCGGTGCTTCCCATCATACACTGGATATACTCCGGAAAATGTAGGTCGGGAAACAGACAGCTCTTTCCGGAGACCGTCCGGCCTGTACGGGCCGGCACAGCAAAGCAAAAAAAACGTACAACCCCGAGGAAACGGAGGGATCCGACATGGAATACAGAAAAACGATCCGTCTGAAGGACGGAAGAGAGTGCCTTCTTCGGAACGGCACACCGGCGGACGCGGAGGCCGTGCTGGAGAATTACATCCTGACGCATGCCCAGACAGACTATCTGGCGTCCTACCCGGATGAAGTCACCCTGACGGTGGAGCAGGAGAGGAGCTATCTGCAGAAAAAGGCCGAAAATCCCGGGGAGATCCATCTCCTCGCCGAGCTCGACGGGAAAGTCGTCGGAACGGCAGGGATCGACGGGCTCGCTTCCTATGCGAAAGCCCGCCACCGCGCGAGCTTCGGCATCAGCATCGACCGTGCTTTCTGGGGACTGGGGATCGGCCGCGCACTGACGAGAGCCTGCATCGAGTGCGCCCGCTCCGCAGGATATGTCCAGCTGGAGCTGGAGACGGTGGCCGGAAACAAGACCGCCCTTTCCCTGTATGAGAGTGAGGGCTTCACAGAGTACGGAAGGAATCCGCGGGGCTTCCGCTCGCGTTTTTCCGGCTGGCAGGAGCTGGTGCTCATGCGGCTGGAGCTGGAATGATTTCCGCTGCGGAACGATCCGTACCCGGAGGAGGCTGAGCCTTATGAACGAAACAGCACTTGCGGCCGCGCAGGAGGATGCGGTCCGGGCGGAACTGATCCGCCTGAGGGATCCCGCATACCGGGAGTTTCTCTGCCCGCTCCTTCCCACGGTCGACCCTTCCCGCGTGATCGGGGTCCGGACGCCTCCGCTGCGCCGGCTGGCACGGGAGCTGATCCGGCAGGAGGACTGTTCGTGTTTCCTGTCCTCTCTCCCGCACGGTCTGTTTGAAGAGGACCAGCTGCACGCCTTCCTTCTCTCGGAGATGAAGGACTACGGAACGTGCATCGAAGGCGTGCGCCTTTTTCTCCCGTTCATCGACAACTGGGCCACCTGCGACCAGCTTTCCCCGCCTGTCTTCCGGAAACACCGGGCGGAACTGCTCGGCGAGATCCGGCAGTGGCTGTCTTCGGACCGGACCTATACGGTGCGCTTTGCCGTGGAGATG
>JAGBQR010000038.1 GCA_017632775.1 Oscillospiraceae bacterium
GACCGGGCGGTCATCTCGGACTTTTATATCCAGACGCTCGGCTTCCGCCCCATTGCCATGACGGAAGATGACGAGGGCTGTGTCTGCTTCCTGCTGCAGCTGGGGAACTTCCAGCTGGAACTGCGCTGCTGGCCAGGTGAAGACCCGGGCGACCAGTATCTCACGATCTCGGTGAACAATCTGGCGAAGGTGCGCAAGCGGCTGAAGAAGATCGGCTTTGAGACGGAGGACTTCCAGTCCGACCCCTATACCGGCCTGCGCTGTCTCACGTTTGAGGGCCCTGAAAAAATGCATATCACGTTCATTCAGGTATAAAGAGAACAGGACAGCGAAGAAAACGCTGTCCTGTTCTTATTCGTTCCGCTCAGAGCGCGATGCCTCCGGGTCCCCGGAAAGAAGCGGCTCAGGAAAAGAATCCCGTGCCCCAGAAGCCGGTCTTCTCTTCTTTCGCCTGCTTTTCCATCTGCGCAAAATGCTCCGTGTAGCGTTCGTTCGGTTCCAGCGGCGAAGTGACCGCCAGACCCTCCTTCAGCAGCGCGTCCTGGAGCAGGCTGCCGTCCTCCAGCCGCACGTAGGCGAGGGTGCGGCCGTACTGGTCATAGCGCCGCTCATCGTATTCGAGGAAAACCTTCTTCCCGGCCGCAAGATCTCTCAGCCGCCGGGAGGCCTCCGCCCCTTCAGGGGTGTTTTTCTCCGGATCGCGGTGCACGCTCTCCGGTGCGTCGATGCCGATCAGCCGTACGGTGGTCTCCTTCCCTTCAATGGAAAGGATCAGCGTATCTCCGTCCGTCACATGCACCACGGCGAAGGGGCCTTCGAAGCTTCCCGGTTCCGGGTCCTTCTCGAACAGGCCGGGGAAAAGATGCAGAAAAAGCGCGGCTGCGATCAGTACGCAAAGCAGGACCGCGCAGGTCCAGAACCGGGTCCTGCGCCGTTTCGCGATCCGCTTCCTCTGCAGTTTTCTCAGCCGTCTTCTCCATCGCATGGTCCCAGTATAGCAGAGCGAGCCGGAAAAGTACAGAAAACAGATGCCGGTTGCCGATGCGGGGAAAAAAGTGTATACTGCCCTCATATCATCGGTTCATCCCGAAAGAGGAGAAAGAATATGAAAAAAACAATACTGTTTCTGATACTGGCCGGTGCCGTCCTTCTGTTCTGCGCATGCGGGACCGGGAGCAGCACGCCGGCCGCCGTTCCTGCATCCGAGCCTCCCGCTGCGGAACCTTCTTCCGCTCCTTCCGTCCCGGAAGCGGAAACGGACATCGTTCCGGAGAGCGATGAAGTGCCGGTCGCGGATGCGCCGGGCCTTATATTCGAGACCACCGACCGGGAGGGAAATCCCGTGGATCAGTCGGTCTTTGCCGATGCAAAGCTCACCATCCTGAACTTCTGGGAACCCTGGTGCCCTCCCTGCGTGGCAGAGATGCCCGATCTGCAGAAGCTCTATGAAGATCTTTCCCCGGAAGGCCTGCAGATCATCGGCGTGTATTCCACGCCCGGTCAGGAGGCTGACGTGGATGCCGTGCTCGAATCCGCAGGCACGACCTATCCCATCCTTCACTATACGGACGCCTTTGATGTGTTCCAGACCGGCTACGTCCCCACCACCGTGTTCATCGACAGCGAGGGAGACCCTGTCGGCGAGACGCAGATCGGTTCCCACAGTTATGCCGAGTGGGAGACGCTGGTGCGGCAGCTGCTCCCGTAACAGAAGCACACGGTTTTCTGTTCGGACTGCGGCAGAGAGAGTCCTCCCGGAGCAGGCGGTGCGTGTGCTGCGAGGATACCGGACTTCAGATGCCCCTTTCCCTGAAATAATGAACGGCCCCCGCCGGAAGGCGGGAGCCGTTTTCTGTTTTTCTGTTTCTTTCAGGCGTCCCTGCGGTGCAGGGCTTTGAGTACCGCGTAGATCGCTCCGAAAGCCACGCCGGCCACCGGCCAGACGATCCAGGAGCGATCCCAGCTGTTTGTGATGAAACTCCAGGCCAGGAATCCGGCGGTCACAAGCATCCAGTAGCAGCTGGCGAACCACCCGTATTTCTTTTGCTCCTCTTTGGAAGCGCGTGAATAATCCCCCTCCTCGAGCAGCTGCCGGTAGCTGTCCCACAGGATGCCTGCCCGGACGATCAGGAAAACGCCCAGTGCCACCATTGCCAGCAGAACGCACACGGCAAGCACATGGAGAAAGGCCGTTTCCTCTGCGAAGATCATGGCAAGGAAGATCGGCACGACAGCCAGCACACACAGAAGGATACCCATGATCAGGTGGCGGGTGAACTCCTCCTGGAAACGATCCCGGCGCTCACGGACCATCCCGTCCACACCGTAAAGCGTATCGATCTTCTCATGCTCGAGGTATTCATAGGGTCTGGCGCGCAGACCGCAGCTGACAAAGAGCGCTACGGCGCACCCGACCAGCGCGAACAGTGCCACCAGTCCAAGTCCCACAGCCCTGTTTTCGCTGAGGGCCAGCAGACCGAACTCCTGCGCTCCGGAGAGAAGGATGATCAGCACCGGTGAGAGGATGCACAGCATCACGCCCAGTGCCACACGGGGAGCGTTGAATTCCCGCATGCGAAGGAAAGAGGCGGCTTCCTCCATGGTCACGGTGTGCAGGCCGTTCTCGGTCACAGGGTCATCCGCCGTCAGTTCCATATGCTCGATCTCATCTTTCAGAAGGTAATCCGTACTCACTCCGAACAGTTCCGACAGGCGCACGATGCGGGCCATATCCGGCACGGACTGCGCCCCCTCCCATTTGGATACGGACTGGCGGCTCACATCGAGTTTCTCGGCGAGTTCCTCCTGGGACCAGCCGTTCTTTTTCCTCAGATCGATGATCTTGTCTGCAAGTATCATGTTCAGCATCTCCTTTCCTGTTTCAGGCAAGCCAAGCATAGCAGAAGAAGCGCTTGTCACGCCATCAAGCAGGCTTGGAACCTGCGCAACCGCCGGTTGCAACCGGTATCGTACCACCATCTTCTGCAGTTGACAACCGCTTTTTCACGGAAAAAGGAAGGCAGCGGTCCGTATTTCCGGACCGCTGCTTTTCAAACGGTATGGTCTTCTTTTGACAGGCGGCGGACACGTTCCGCGGCAGCCGCCTCGATCCTTTTCCACAGGATCTTCAGCTGTCGTTTATGGGCACAGAGCTTTTCCGTGCAGTTTACGCAGCGCAGATATTCGTTCGTCTTCTCTGAAAAGCGCTCGGGGTGGCGGTAGAAGGTGATTTCCCAGCGGACCAGCAGCGCAACGGAGAGGGCCAGAAGGCTCCAGGAAAAGCGCCCCGGCACGAAGAAGAGCGGCGTGAACATCATGGCATAGTCCCAGTTGTAGATCCGGCAGGCTGTGCAGCATTTGTTCTTCAGGAACCACGACTGGAACGGACAGAAGAAAAGGATGCAGATCATGTCGCATACGGAATAGACGCCGCAAAGCAGGATCATGATGCCGTCGTCCAGGATGCCTGCCATGTAGAGAGCCCCGAACACGCAGTTGAACACGATCCATACCAGCGCCACAAGGAAGGTCGCGTTGTTGTCCGGGATGGCGATATCCGTGCTCCCCGATTTGATGTAGTTCCGCGCGAACTGCTTCTGGCATCCGGGACTTTCATAGCGCGAAGGGAAAAAGCGCAGGATCATTTCGAAGGCAAACACTGCCCAGATGATGATCAGGATCACCGGCCGGCTCTCCACAATGCTGCGGATGTTTTCGCCGTCACGGACCCGGTAGAGGATGTACTGTACCAGAAGAAGCAGGAACAGGACAGAGCGGTAGACCAGGCGCGTGATGTGCAGTGCGCTGACCACGGTGAGCTTTCGTTTTTTCACGACTGTCCCCCCTTTCTCCCGGGTATTCACCGGGGAGGATAATTCAGGTCCGGCCAGACGAAGGGGGCTCCGAACCATCCGTTCAGGAAGGCTTCGGCCAGACTGCCATGGGCAATGTTCTGCTTTGCCTCTTCGATGGTGAACCAGCTGTAGTCGTCGACTTCCTTGTTGATATGGATCTCTTCACTCGCCAGCACCGCAGCGAAATTGAGCATCAGGGTGTTGGACGGCGGGAAATAGTGGCTGTGGTTGAAATGGATCTCCGTGACCTCTGCGCCGATCTCTTCGCGTATCTCGCGGGCCACGGCGTCTTCCGCATCTTCGCCCTTGTTCACATAGCCTGCCACCAGGATATACCAGGGGCGCCCGTACTGGCGTATCAGCAGCACGCGGTCCTTCGCCGGGTTGAGTACCACCATGTTTACCGCAGTATTGAAGCCGGGCCAGCGGAATTTTTCGCATGCGGGGCAGTAGGGCACCAGACTTCCCTCTTCGTCGGGGTTCTCCTTCAGGATCAGTTCGGTGCCGCATTCCGTGCAGTAGGACATACGCTTCTCCCTTTCTCTCTTATCAGACTTCCGGATAAAACCGGGTCCACTCCACTTCGACGTCCAGGCCGAGAGACATCATCAGGTCCAGCTCCTCCACCTGCTCGGGAGAGATCACTCCGTCGCGGGACGTGAAGGTGACATGCTCGTCGTCGCTGAATTCGTAACCGATCTCATCGATGATCTCGGTGCTCCAGCCGTCCGCCGCGATGCGGTAGATCTCAAGAATGCCGGTGGCCGCTCCGCCGGAGCCATGCACAATGAACATGCCGTCCTGATAGCTCAGATACGCGCGTTCGCCCAGGGCCTGCTCCTTGCAGAGATAGCGCATGGTCTGCCCGTCGAAAGCGTAGACCGCGATGACGTTCTTCTCCGGGACATATTCGTTTCCGAGGCTGACCATCATCTCGTTCACGCCGTTCCCGTCAAAATCATAATAGCCTTCAAAATAGCTGTTCACATCGTATCGGGTGAGCATGGCTGTGTACCAGGGCAGTTCCGGATGCGCAGCTTCGTCAAAATTTTCCACTCCGTCGAGCGTGACCTGGATGAATTCGTCCCGCACTGCCTTCGCTGCCGCATCATAGGCCGCCGCATCAAATGCGGGGGCTTCCGGTTCCGCAGGGACCTGCTGAACGGGAGTATCCTGTTCCGCCGCAGGCGTCTGGAGCGAAGCCGTCTCTTCCGGAGGCGCGGGCTGAGCCGGAGCCGCCGGAGCGGGGGCGCCGCAGGAGATCAGTGCAAGGGCCGTCGCCAGGCAGCACAGCAGAACGATCGTTTTATACATAGCATTATTCTTTTTCATTTTTACTCCTTTTTGCGCGGTCGCTCCGCGCGGACTAATCCTATCACAAACAGGCCCGGATGTACAGAGGCACTCCCTGTTGCCCGCCGGGGCGGTCTGTGCTATGATCATGATGAAAAATCCATCTTGTGCGGCCGGGAAAAAACTTTCCCGTCTGTGACATTCGTGTGACAGAGCGTGTGCTATGCTTAAGCCACAAAAGAAAAAAAACGGACACGGGAAACACCCGATGAATGAAAGGAGAAAAAACAATGGCAATCGAAGAACTCAAAAAGGAAGAACTGGAACAGGTCGCAGGCGGCAAGGAGCTCGGACAGAGCAGACTCTCGGGCTGGGTCACCGTGGCCGGACTTGAGAAGGGATACCTCGCCCTTCGCACCGCTCCCTACTATGACTCGAAAAACGAGATCCTGGGCAGCGAGAGCTACAACGGCTACACCCTGCTGATCACCGGCGGATACGCCTGGGGCGCTGACGGAAGACAGTATGTCTGGGTCTACAACCCCCGCACCGGGATGAGCGGTTACACCAACGCCTCCTTCCTCAGAGCGCAAGCCTGAGCAAAGAATACAGCACAATACCTGAAGAAGATCAGCGGCCCGCCGGGGTGACGAACGGCAGGCCGCTGATTCTTTTTTCTCTGCTCCCCTCAGAACTCCGAATCCAGTGCCACCTGCACCGAGTATTCCGGATATTCCTTCTTCACCTTATCGACAGCTTCCTGCAGCGCCTTCCGGCGGTCCTTCGCATCGAAGCTGATCACCAGGTCGAAGCGCATGGTCTTCTCATCCCTGTCCAGATAGAAGCCGTGCATCTGCGTCACCGCACTGTCCTCCGTGACGATCCTCATCACGTTTTCCTGGACGGCAGCCGCCTCCGGATCCTTCGTATTGATGGAATAGATCCCGACACCCGTGAGGATCACGCCGTGCTTGTGATACACATCCATCGTAACGTTCCGGATGAGTCTGTCCAGTTCATCGGCGGACATCGTGTCCGGCACCTCGATATGGACAGAGCCGTTGTGGGAATCCGGTCCGTAATTGTGCAGGATCAGGTCGTAGGCTCCTTCGATCTCCGGATAGCTGCAGATCGTATCACGGATCTCCCTCGCCAGGGTCTCATCCGCGCGCTCACCGAGGATCTTGGAGAGCGTCTCCCGCAGCATGCCGAAGCCGGATCGGATGATAACCGCTGCGATCACAGCGCCGAGCCACGCTTCCAGCGAGATATGGAAGAGCAGCCAGATACCCGCCGCCACAAGCGTGGAGGCGGAGATCGCGGCATCCATCACGGCATCCGCCCCGGAGTTGATCAGCGAATCGGAATTCACCATTTTGCCCACACTCTTCACATAGCGGCCGAGGAGGATCTTCACCGCCACCGCTACCGCTACGATCACCAGCGTGATCACGCTGTACTCCGGTGTGTCCGGATGGATGATCTTTTTCACAGATTCCACGAAGGCTGTGATGCCGGCGTAGAGGACCAGCAGCGAGATCACCATCGCGCTCAGATATTCGATGCGGCCGTAGCCGAAGGGATGCTTTCTGTCCGCTTCCTTCCCGGCCAGTTTCGTCCCGACGATCGTGATCACGGAGCTTGCCGCGTCAGACAGGTTGTTCACCGCGTCCATCACGATGGCGATGGAGTGCGCCGTGAGTCCTGCGACCGCCTTGAACGCGGCGAGAAATACATTCGCCAGAATGCCGAGGATGCTTGTACGTACAACGATCCTGCTGCGATCCGTCTGATTGTCCATGCATGTTTCTCCTGTTTTCTCAGTTTATTCCCGGAAGGCAGATCCTTCCAGTTCCAGCAGCGCTTTCTTGCGGAGGATCCCTCCGGCATAGCCGGTCAGACTTCCGTCCGCGCCGATCACGCGGTGGCAGGGTACCAGAATGGCAATCGGATTGCTCCCCACTGCTCCGCCTACCGCCTGCGCAGACATCCTCTTCAACCCCCGCTCCTCTGCGATGCGGGCAGCGATCTCTCCATATGTGACCGTCCTGCCGTAGGGGATCTCCCGGAGGATCTCCCATACACGTCGGCGGAAGGGTGATCCGTTCATTCGGAGCGGGGGGACGGGACCCGGATCGTGCCCGGAGAAATAGATCTCCAGCCATTCGGATGTCCGGGCAAGACAGATCTCCTCGCACGGAGGCGCCTCTTCCCCTTCAGCTGCAAAGCGCAGGCCGGTAAGGCCTTCCGCATCGCCGGCAAGAAAGATGCATCCCAGCGGGGACTCATAACTTCCGGGAAGCTGCATGGCGTTCACCTCCGTTTCCTCCGGTCTTTTCGTTATTCTATAATGCATCTTTCCTGAAATCAAGAGGTTTCCCTGTGACGCTTCTGTGACAGTAGATACTGTAGAATAAGAATCACAAAGAACGGATCCGTGAAAGAACGGGAAATGGAAAAGAATGCGGGAGGAAGAAGATTTGAAGATCCTGAACAGCGTAGAGATCAAACGAGTGAACGGTGCCTGGCTTTACCGGGACATCCAGAAGCATCAGTGGCAGGTGATCATCGGGAACGGAGAGATCGAATTTACCAGCGGCGATTACCTGACAGCTTACCACTGGGCCATCGATAAGCATCAGCGGACCCGGATCGTCAGCAGGCTGGAACTGGAAAGCGTTCTGGAAACCTGAGCGACCGGAAAAGAGGAAGGGGAACGGAAATGATCCGTTCCCCTTCCCTTTTTCCATTGGTCCGGAGGAATCGCTTCCTCATCCTGCCGCTCCGCCGGAACGGAAGCATGTTTCGTTTGACACCATGGACCGTACGCGATATAATCGGCCCGTAATCAGACTGATTCACAAGGAAACCAGGCGAAAACATGCGTTCAGGAGGATAAAAATATGAAAAAGATGCTCGCACTTCTTCTTGCATTCCTTCTTGCGGCAGCCCTGCTGGCCGCCTGCGGAGAAACCGCGGCACCGGCCGCAGCCCCTGCTCCTGCCGAGACGGACTTCTCCTCCGTAAAAACCTTTGGAGATCTGCTGTCCCGCTATCCGGAGGCGCTCCAGTCCGGTTCCATGGATAACATCTTCTTCTATGCCTTCCAGACAGGCGATACGGTTTTCCGTGCCGTGATCGAGATGCCTCAGGATATCTCGGACTCATATTACGATCTGGACTGGTTCGATGATGATCACGATGTCAAGCGCAACGAACTTCTCGCCCCGCTGGAAATCAAGGCGATCGAAAACATCTCCGAGATGGCGGCAAACGAAGCGGATGTGAATGCCTACATCGGAAAAACCGGCGGAGATCTGCTTGACGACGGCTTTTATCTCTATTTCTGGAATCTGGAGACCATGGAGTTCGGCTTTACCCGTGGCACGGCTTCCTACAATGTTGTCCTTGACGGAGCTGTCGCCGAAGCGGACTGGGACGATTTTTCGGACGAAGATATCCGGGATATGACCGTGAAATCCATGACCTTTGAGGGTGTCGGCGACGCCGCCGCGTACGAACCGTAAATACCTCCACAGCAAAAGAATGCAAAACAGCAGGGGCTTCACCCCTGCTGTTTTCTCTTCCGTAAGGTTTTCAGTCACGCTCTTTCTCGAAGCTCACGATCCGGCCGGTATGCGCATCCACATCCACATTGTATTCATAACCGCTGCAGTAGAACTCCACTTCAAAGACTTCAACGCCGTGCTCAAAGTCCCGCGCGATCTTCTTCACGAAGTCCACATTTTCTTCCTTCACGCCCGCCCGCTCAAGCGCCTTGGCGAGGGCTTCCTCTTCGGTGATCATTCCGTCAGCGTTCTTTCCGCTGCGTCCTGCCGGTTCACCGTAGAACTTCGAGCTGAAGTCTGTGACGGCTCCGGTCTCCATGTCCACGTCCATCTCATACTTCGTCCCGTCGGCATAGAACTCGATGTCATAGACATAGCGTCCGTCGTCCCAGTCCTTACGTGCCTTGGTGAAGGTGACTTCTTCGATATCGGTCACGCCTGCATACTCCAGGGCGATCTCTTTTGCCTGATCCAGGGTAAGGCGTCCGTTATCGGCGAAAGCTGTGACGCTGAGGGCCAGCATCATTGCGGCTGCAAGTACGAATACGATGATTTTTTTGACTGCGTTTTTCATTTTCTTTTTTCCTTTCGTTTTGTGTCGTGTTTTTTTGTTTTGTGGCCTAAGCATAGCACGGCCGGCATCACACAACTGTCACACCGAAAAGAATTTCCGGGAAACTGTTTTTCGAAGTCTCCCGGCATGGTATACTGGAAACAAGCAGAATCTGGAAAGGCCGGTGAAACGCGATGGAAACCCTTGATCGTTTCTTTCATCTGAAGGAACGGGGATCGGACTGCAGGACCGAGATCACGGCAGGTCTGATCACCTTCATGACCATGGCATATATCCTGGTGATCAATCCCACGATCCTCTCGGAAAGCGGGATGGATTTTGAAAAAGTCTTCACGGCCACGGCGATCGTCTCCGCTCTGGCAACGCTGGTGATGGGGCTGGCAGCCAATCTTCCTTTTGCCCTCTCTGCAGGGATGGGTCTGAACGCTTTCTTCACCTACACGGTATGCCTAGGCATGGGGTACTCCTGGCGCTGGGCGCTCACCGCGATATTGTTTGAAGGCATCATTTTCCTGTTCCTCACCATTTTCAAGGTCCGTGAGGCACTGATCAATTCTATCCCATCCTGCCTGAAGAAAGCGATCAGCGCGGGCATCGGATTTTATATCGCCTTCATCGGGCTGAGGAACGCGGGAATCGTCGTGGGCGGAGCCACCCTGGTTGAACTGAGTGCGGAATGGTTCAAAGGAGCGGCAGGCGTGGCCATGCTGGGACTGGCTGTTACTTCGGTGCTGCTGGTGAAGAAGGTGAACGGGGCTATCCTGATCGGCATGATCGTCACCGCCCTCATCGGCATTCCTTTCGGTGTGACCACCTACGCCGGCGGAAATTTCCTTCCCGCAGCCCCCTACTTTTTCCCCTTTGCCTTCAGCGAGATCTTCGTCAGCGGGCGCTCCGTATTCGATTTCTGCGTAGTGCTTTTCACATTTCTCTTCGTGGATATGTTCGATACGGTCGGCACGCTGATCGGCTGTGCGGGAAAGTCCGGCATCATACAGGAGGACGGCTCCATCCCCAACTGCACACAGGCCCTTTTTGCCGATGCCATCGGTACTACGAGCGGAGCCATTCTGGGCACCTCCACGGTGACCACCTTCGTGGAGAGCGCCTCCGGTGTGGCCGCAGGCGGAAGGACCGGACTCACCGCGGTGACCACTGCGGTGCTGTTTCTTTTCTCGCTCTTCCTGGAGCCGCTGTTCGCCTCCATCCCTACCGCCGCTACGGCACCGGCACTGATCATCGTAGGGGTGCTGATGATCTCGCCCATCCGGGAGATCGATTTCTCAAACTACTGCGAGGCGATCCCATCCTTCCTTTGCGTGCTCTTCATGGTGTGCGCCTACAGCATTTCCGACGGGATCATGTTCGGGATCCTCTCCTATGTGATCGTTCACGCGCTCACCGGTCAGATCCGAAAAATCGAAAAAATGACCTGGGTGCTCACCGCCCTGTTCGTGCTTCGCATCCTGATAAAAGCCGTCGTGTGAACCCCGGACGAAAAAACCGCCTCACGTTTTGTGAGGCGGTTTTACTCTTTCCTTTTTCCTTTTCACTCCTCCGGAAAGATCCAGAGGTTCCCGGAGCCCTTCTTCCGCAATCTGTCTACGGCTCTTCGACGACGGCCGGGTCTTCATCCTTCTGAAGCACCACCGTCATCGTTCCCGGGATCTCCGGTGCGAAGTATTCCGTGTCATCCGGGACAAAACCAGCCGGAACTTTGAGGAGCCGGACAGTATAGCTGCCAGCCTCGCGCTCGAAGAACGCCGTACCGGAGGAGTCGGTCTGTCCCGTCATGCATTCGGTATCCGAGCAGAACTGTACGGTCACGCCGGGCACGGGAGTTCCGGATCCGTCGGTCACGAGGATGCGGTAGGCGTCTGCGGTCTTCCCGGCGTCATTCTGCTCAGCCGCTGCAGAGACTTCCGCGCCGGACGCCTTTTCATACAGCGCTTCCAGCCCGGCAGGTGTGACAGAACCTTTCTGATTGTAGATCACTACACCGTTCCGGTCCAGAACGATGGTCTGCGGCAGCGTGGAGGATCCGTTCACGATTTTCCAGATCCTGTCGTCTTCCGTGTCCACGGCGAACGGGAAGCTCCAGTCCCTGCCGGCAATGTATTCCGCCGGATCGTCCGTCACAACGGAGGAGTGGACAGCCAGAATGGCGATATCCTCCCCGTACTCCCGGTACAAAGCGTCAAAGTATGGAAGCTCCTGTACGCAAGGAGTGCAGTAGGTCGCCCAGAGGTTGAGGAAGGTCACCTTCCCGCGTGTTTCGGAGAGATGGAACTCGGAACCGTCAAGACAGCGGATGGTGAAGTCCTCCAGCTGCCGTCCGGCTTCAAAGCCGGTGTCCGTCTGCTCCGCGTCCTGCACGTGCAGTGTTTCCGGCCGGGACGGCTGTTTCGGGGACTTGAGGGCCGGATCGAGGAAATTGAACCACAGCAGTGCGAAGCACAGAAGACCCAGTGCCGCGCCCCAGGCAATGCGTCCGGCATTCCTGCGTTTCTTCTGCTCCTCTTCTCCCAAAGTCCCTTCGCTCGCCTTGAGAGTGATTTTCCCGGCTTTGAGCGAAATGGCCTTCGTCGGACAGACATCCATGCATTTTGCGCAATGGATGCACTCGCGGTCACCCACACGCTTCACATCCATACCGCAGTTCCGCACGCAGCTTCCGCAGCCGCTGCATCTGTCTGTATCCACTTTTACACCGACGAGGCAGAAGCTGTTGAACAGGCCGTAGATCGCGCCGAGCGGGCAGACAAAGCGGCAGAAACTGCGGTAGCAGAAGATGCATGCCAGGACGATGATGACCAGGATGATGAACTTGCTTGTGAAGAGCAGGCCCAGCATCCCGAAGAGATCCGCATTCCCCGGATTGGAGAGCAGTCCGATCGCTCCCTCAAAGGTGCCCGCCGGACAGATATATTTACAGAAGCCCGGCATCGGCATGTCCTGTGCCAGACCATACCAAAGCGGGATGGCGATCACAAACACCGCCAGAAAAGCGTATTTCAGATACGACAGTACCTTTGTCACACGGCTTTTCCGGATCTTGAAAGTCGGGATCTTGTGCAGCAGTTCCTGGATCAGTCCCACCGGGCAGAGCCAGCCGCAGATCGTACGGCCGAGAATGGTGCCGAAAAGCAGAAGGATGCCGAGCACATACCATCCGGCGCGATGGCCGGTCGAGGCCAGTGCGTTCTGCAGCGCGCCAAGGGGACAGGCTCCGACCGCTCCGGGGCAGGAATAGCAGTTAAAGCCCGGGACACAGGCGAATTTCGCCTTCCCGGTATAGATCTCACCCTCGATGAAACCCCGGAGATGCGCATTGTACAGCAAGGCGCTGTAGAGCTGGATCAGTCTTCTTGTGGAAGGCCGGCAGGCGCGGAGCCGTTTCGGTTTGATACTGATGTTATCCAAGGCCTACACACTCCGTACAAATCTTGATCGCCTTGCCGAAGACGTCCCTCGCGCTCCCGTTGAAAATCCCCGCGCCGATCAGGACGATCGCCGCGATCA
Source organism: Oscillospiraceae bacterium (assembly GCA_017632775.1). Taxonomy (GTDB): domain Bacteria; phylum Bacillota; class Clostridia; order Oscillospirales; family Oscillospiraceae; genus Limivicinus. Next base: position 12,813 of record JAGBQR010000038.1, read on the forward strand.
GCAGTATCGTCCGTATCTTCTTTCCGTCGGAAACCTTGTTTTCCACCCTGCCGCCCTTCACAGGCCGGAGGCCGTTTTCATCCCGCACCCCCAGGAACCACCCGGCCGCAGCCAGACCGATCCCTGCGAAAAAGAGCGGTGCGATCGGCCGGAAAGCCTGCACGGCGATCTCCCGCGAAAAGATCCATGCGAGCGGATCCTCCGCGTGTGCGGCCATTCCTCTCCGATAGACACCAAGCACAGCCGTGATCAGCATCACCGCAAGCAGGACGCATATGATCGATTGGAGGATGAGAAAATATTTCTTTTTCTCCATGGACACTATCCTTTCCTACTCCCTTACAGTTTTCACACTCAGGATCACGGGGAAAACTGTATCACTCCGGCAGTCACGGGACCGTCACCGCAGGAGCTCATCCGCGACGGGCACGTCCAGCGTACCCTTTTTCCGCCATTTTACGAGTTTGACAATAGTGATGACCGTCATCGCGATGGCCGCCGCAAAAGCAAGGAGGCCCAGCATTCCGAATATCACCCCGCTGTCGGTCATTTCCGGACTGTCAGCGGAAGCCATCAGGTTAAGCGCCGTATCATAAAAAGTATGGATCGCCACAGGTCCAAGCAGCGCTGCCCAGCAGTACTTTTTCTTTCCGGTGACAAGCGATTTCCCGTAATACCAGCCCATGATCACGCCGCAGCAGAAATGGACCGGCACAAGATTCCGGATCACCGCAGTCAGGATGCCGTTCTGCTGGGCATAGAGGATGTTTTCCAGCACCTCGAACGTGAGGCCGACGACCGTGAAGCAGATCACCGCGTCCATCCATGTGCGGACCATATCTTTTCTGCGGATCGCGGCGCGGGCGGCGATGTACTTGCTCAGCTCTTCCAGCAGTCCGGCCGTGATCAGCGTGGTAAATAGAACATAGAGCGGAGAGCGTTCCCGTGAAGGACTGATACTTTCCAGGAGTGCGGGAACGCCAGCCGGATCGGTACGAAACATGTCGACGAGCTGTGTGATCCTTTCAGGACCGATGCGGATCGCTAAGATCAGGCCGACCAGAAGCAGGTAGACCACAGAACTTAAAATCGTACTCAGTGCACCGGCCAGAAAGAGACGGGCAAGACCCCCTTTGGGAAACGGGTCGTTCTTCTTCGGCTTGAGCACAAGCCAGAGAAGCAGCAGGGAAACCGGCAGAGAAATGATGATACCCAAGGCGTTTCCTCCCTTTCTGATCGCTCATCGTCTATCCCGGATGTGTTCTCTCCGCGCGATCGCAGACCATCCGGTCTTTCTTTCCTTCAACAGAAAAATAATATCATGAGGGAAAGCCGAATACAACCTCGGATACGGAAGAAACAGGAACAGGACAGCAGGCTTCGGCCTCTGTCCTGTTCGATCATTTTCTTTTCCGGAGAAGTACTACGCGCCAAGCCCGACGGGTCTTTTCACAAAGATTTCCCGCAGGATCTCCTCCCGGTCACGCAGTATCGTGTCTGCCCGGAAGAGGGCTGTGTCCAAATCCATTGCTCCCGCGCACAGCGGAACGAGAGTCTCCTGCGTGAGCGTCAGATCCGCAGGCCCTTCGGTACGGGAGACGAATGTACGGCCCTTTTCCCGGCTGATCCGGTAGATCCCGCTGTTTCCCGGAAGAAAACTGTCTTTCACTTCCAGTGTGAAGCAGCATGCGTCCGGAAGCGGAAGTCTCTCCAGAACGCGCGGAACATCTGTGATCCTGGCCATCATGCCTCCCTCTATGCTTCTTTCCACCTCGCCGCATTCCGGGAGAAGGACGGAGAAATCCAGGAATTCCGGCGACGAGAGGCGCACATGCGTGATTTTCGCACGAAGGCCGTATACGAAGCCCAGAAGATTGCGCAGCGCCTCCGGTCCGTCATACATCAGTTCCGTCACATTCATCTCTCCGATAAAGGGGCCGTTCGCGCCTTCTTCGAACATAAAACGCAGATAACCCCGGGACTTTCCCTGCCCGTCCGCGAGCAGATACGTGTAAAGCACTTTGCCTTTCTCCCAGAAATTCCGTTCCCCGTATTCCCCGCTGCCGTGATAGACCCAGAAATCCTCCGGCCGGAGTTCCGCGAGGTTTCTCCTGCCCGCCAGAGAGATATAGAGATTTTTGAGCTCATCCACGTCCGCCTGACTTTCAACACGGCGCATGTCCCAGTCGCAGCGGAAACCTGCAAGCTGGCCGATCGGAAAGCGCTGCCTCAGCAGCGCGGAACAGCGCTCAAAGCCGAATTTGCGGTAGAAAGCAGCGGAAAAGGGCATCAGGGTGGCAAAAAGTTCTCCACGCTCCGCGGATCTTTTCAGGATCGCCTCCACCAGACGCCGGATGTTTCCGCCGCCCCGCACTTCCGGGAGCGAACCTACCATGTGGAGTTCCCGGGCAGAGATTTCTTCCCCTGCGAAGCTCAGCCGCAAAGGGCTGGTTATGACAGCGGAGACGAGCCGGTCCTGATCGCTGAAGAGACCCCACGTCTCTTCCCTGCGGGGCGCTTTTCCTTCCGCCTGCTCCCGGTATTTCTTTTTTGATTCCTCTTCGTTCCAGTCGAACATAAACGCCGTGGCGATGATCCGTTCCGCCTCGACCCATTGCTGCCATTCATCGAGTATCTGTATTTTCATTGCTTCTCCTTCTTTTCTGCGGGGCAACTCCCCGTTATTCTGCAAACCGATGTTATGCCGCCGTTCAGTATCCGAAACGCGGACGCTCTTTCCGGATCACAAAGATCATGATCACAAACACACACAGATCAGACGTCACCATGGACAGCCAGATCCCGTCGTTTCCAAGGATCAGCGGCAGCACAAACACGGCCACCAGCTGAAACACAAAAAGGCGCAGCGCGGAAAGGATCCCGGAAATCATGCCGCTGTTCAGAGCCGCGAAGAAATTGCAGCCAAAAATGTTGAAACCGGCGAAGAAATAGCTGAGCGCATACAGTCGGAGCGCCCGTGTGCTCAATGCCAGGAAGACGGGATCGTATCCGGCGAAGATCGAGGCGATCGCGCCCGCCCCCAGGATCGCGACGGAACTGAGTGTGACAGATGCCGCAGCAACCAGTACGGTACTCTTCCGGAACAGCCCCTGCAGCTCCTCTTTGAGGCCGGTGCCGTAATGATAGCTGATGACCGGTGCGGCGCCCATGGCATACCCGAGATAGACCGCCACAAACACGAAGTTCACATACATGATGATCCCGTATGCGGCGACTCCGTATTCCCCGATGTATTTCATCAGCTGCAGGTTGAACACGATGGCCACGACAGACATGGCAATGTTCGTGATGAATTCCGCCAGTCCGTTGCTGGCCGCTTTGAAGAATTCCCGCGGCATGAAGCGGGACCGGACAAAGCGCAGCGGGCTGGTGCGGGAGCGAAGGAAAAAGATCAGCGGACCGATACCGCCCACGCACTGGCCGATGCAGGTGGCAGCAGCCGCTCCGACAACCCCCTTTTTCAGCACGGCAATGAAGAGCCAGTCCAGGATCATGTTCGTAACACCCGCCGCTACCGTGAAGGCGAGTCCGAGATTCGGCCGCTCCGCGGCGATCATAAAACTCTGGAATCCGTATTCGAGGATGAAGGCCGGAAGCGCAAGAAGAAGGATCCTCGCATAGGATATGCACAGCGGCATCATGCTCTCCGTCGCGCCGAAAAAGCGTGCGGCGGCCGGAAGCAGGAGTTCCCCTGCAATCATGAAAATAAATCCCAGAACGATCATGCTTCCGACCAGCATGGAAAAGATCCGGTTCGCCCGTTCTTCCTCGCCTCTCCCTCTCACGAGGGAAATCAGGGCACTTCCACCCACGCCCAGCAGCGCGCCGACCGCTCCGAAAATCATGCTGAACGGCATGATCAGGTTGATGGATGCGAAGGCTGTTTCTCCTGCTACATTGGATACGAAAAGCCCGTCCACCACACCGTATATGGAGGTGAACAGCATCATCACAATGGAGGGGAATGTGAACCGGATCAGTTTTTTATATGTGAAATGATCAGACAGGGTGATCTTCATGCGGGTCCTGCTCCTTCTGTCCCGGTTCGCCGGAAGCTCTTTTTGTGAACTCGAGGTAAAAGCGCCTGTTCAGGTCCAGAAAGAGTGTCTGCTCTTCCTGCGGCATGCTGTCCATGATCTCATTCTCGATCTGAATGACCGGTTCGATCTTCTCCTTCAGAAAAGCTCTGCCCGCATCCGTCAGAAAAATGCAGGTGTTCCTGCCTTCTCCGGGCAGCAGGTACATCAGGCCCTGCCTTTCCATTTTCCGTATCGCGGAATTGACGGTCGTTTTCCCGATCCCGCTTTTTTTATACAGCACGCTCTGCCTGCATCCCTCTCCCTCCTCACACAGGATATAGAGGATATTGAACGCACAGGCTGATATCCCCAGACGTGCGGCCACATCATGGTATGCTCTGGCCGTGTTCCGCATGATATCATTGAGTTCCTTCATCCTGACCTTCATTCCGGTACCTCCGTAAAAAAATGTCCGAAATCGTACGACACTATAGTACGATTTCGGACATCAGTCAAGTCCCATATCTGCATCGCCGCAGGCGTCCTCCCCCGTATACGGCAGAGACTCCGCTTCTTCCGTTTTTTATCCCTGTTTTTTCCTGGCTTTCGCCGTGAAGTCCGGCACACTGATCCGAATGACTGTGACCGGGGCCGCCATCTGTTCCGTGAACACAAAATCCCTTCCCGTCTGGTTTTTCATCAGGAGTGAAAGGCCATGGATCTTTTCCCGCGCATCAACGACGGTCTCCGCGGTGCCGCGGCCGATCACCGATGCATACGCAGCGCCGTAACGGCAGGCTTCCTCTCCGGCGGAAAGGAGCTCTACTTCGCATTCAAGTTCTACACAGACGTGCGGATCTTTCCGGATCAGATCCAGCTTATGCCCTTCTCCGGCGCCATGGCAATAGAAGACCATCTTCCCGTCCGCATACTCATACCCGTAATGAAGCGGCACAACATAAGGGTATTTCCCGTCAAACAGGCCCAGATGCAGATACTTTGCCTTTCCGATGATGTCCAGGATCTCTTCGATCCGGGTTATTTCCCGGTCTTTTCTTCTCATTGCTGTTCCTCCTTATCCGGTCTGCTCTCCTGTTCTCCCTCGCAGAGGCACTCCTCCAGCACCTGCGGATACGGACAAACAGACAGCTGCCCGGCTTTATGCTCTCCCAGCATTTTTTCCATCCAGACCATATCGTACCAGCGTCCGAACTTATAAGCGCACTTTTTGAAAACTCCGACCATCCGATATCCGAGATGGTCATGAAACGCAGCGCTGTTAACGGTAAGATACTCGTCCTCGGTTTCAGGGTATGCGATGCAGGCATAAAGATTGAGAATGCCCATTTTTTTCAGTTCAGTCTCCAGCGCCTCGTAGAGCATTCTCCCCAGTCCGCATTTCTGTACCCCCCGGTCCAGATAGATCGTGGTCTCGCAGGCCCAGTCATAGGCCGCTCTCCCTTTGAACACACCGGCATAGGCATATCCTTCGATCCGCCCGTCCTTCACGAGGACCAGATACGGATACTTCTTCAGTGTGTTCCGGATCCGTTCCCGGAATTCTTCCGGCGTCGGCACCTCATATTCAAAAGAGACAGCTGTGCTGCGGACATACGGCTCGTAGATCTCCAGCAGGCGATCCGCATCGGAAAGCGCCGCAGAACGTATTTCGATCATGAATGCCGCTCCCTTCCATAGTCATTCTCCATGTTTTTCATGCTCCTGCCGGAAGCACGAACTATCGCTTCGTCGCGATCACGATCGGCTGATAGAAGTCTGTCTCCTCCGGAAACTTCCACTCTGCCTCCGCACATCCTGCAGCGCGGAGCAAGTGCGTGAGTTCCTCTCTGCGGGTCGCCCGGTATTCACAGGTGAACCTGCTGACGGTAAGTGTTTCTTCGTCGTCGATCATATACTGTGTGAGCCGGTAGTTATCATCGTTCCAAACCCACGTCTGGAACGATACGCGCTGTCCCCTCTCCGTCCTGTGTATGTACGGAGGGGAATAGGGCGGTTTCTCCTTCAGCAGGCTGTCATAGTCCCGGATGCTTGCGACCAGGATGCCTCCCTGACGGAGGCGCCCCAGGATGCTTCCCACAGCTTTTTCCAGGTCTGCAGCCGTGAGCATATGCGGAAGGGCATTGTCCATCGCGATGATGATGTCAAACTTATCTTCGAAGACCTCTTCCAGAGCGCGGAAATCTGCATGTTCAAACCGGATGGAGACGGCATTGTCCTCTGCCCTCTTTTTTGCTTCCGCCAGTTCCCCGTCGCTGATATCCGACGCGGTGACCTGCCAGCCAAGAGAAGCAAGTCCGATCGCCTGCGTTCCTATTCCGCAGGCACAGTCCAGGACACGGGCAGACCGGTCAAAACCGTTGTCCCGGAAGATTTTTTCCAGGATCTTTGCCTGTTCCTTCGTAGTCGCCCTCCAGTCCTGAAAGAGTCTATCATACCGGGTGGCAAGAGAATCGTAAAAGGTCTGTGTGATATCCATAGTATTCCTCCCGTCACTGTATGGCAAAGAGTCCGCCGGCTCCGCCCGAATGAAGGAACAGGATGTTCTCCTTCTCTTCAAAAACCTCTTCCTCTGCCATCTCCAGCAGTCCCGCAAAAGCCTTGCCCGTGTATACCGGATCGAGGAAGATTCCTTCGCGTTCCGCCATCAGGGTGACCGCAGCGTTCCCCGCTTCCGAAGGGATCGCATAACCGGGACCGCACATATCGCGCAGGGAAAAGTCCTGCTGCGTGATCTCCATGGAAATGCCCAGCAGCTGGGCAGCTTCCCGCATCAGTGCGGGCGTGATCCGGTCAAACGGATCCGTATCGACCATCATCCCGTGCACTTTTGTTCCGGGCAGGAACAGCTTCGCGCCAAGTGCCAGTCCGGCCATCGTTCCGCCGCTGCCCTCCGCGCAGACGATATGATCAAAATGCAGGCCCTGCCCGGCGATCTCCCTGGCGCAGTCCACATATCCCAAAGAGCCCAGCGCATTGGAGCCGCCGCAGGGAATCTTGTAATACGGCTGTCCGTACTCCTTCCCGATGCGGTCCATTTCCGCATAGATATCGGCGTAATCGTCGGTATCCACAAAGCGGACTTCCGTTCCCATCAGCCGTTCCAGGAACTGATTGCCCACACATTCTGTCACACCGCGCTTTTTCAGCACAAGGACAGCTTTCATCCCCAGCTTCCCCGCGGCGGCAGCGGTAAGCATGGCATGATTGGACTGTGCACCGCCGGTCGTGAACACGATCTCCGCCCCCTGTGCACGGGCATCGGCAAGGAGGAATTCGAGCTTGCGGATCTTGTTTCCTCCGAGTCCAAGTCCCGTCAGGTCATCCCGTTTGATGAAGATGTTCCTGTGCAATAGAAGACTGATGTTTTCCAGTTTATGCACAGGTGTGGGAAAGAGGCCCAGGCGGACCCTGGGGAAGTTCTCAAGCGTTCTCATGTTCGTTGATCCTCCGTTTCGGTTTTCGCCGGATCCATGTTCTCCGCAGTCATTTCAACGGAGAACATGGATATCGTATGTGTCACAGCAGATCTCGAATGCCGTTTCCATATCCCCTGCCGGCCCGGTCAGCGCTCATTCAGCCGATATGGACCAGCGGAAGAGACGGAGCTGTGAGCAGTTCTTCGGCTGCGGAAAGATCCGTCAGCCACGGGCGTACCTGCGTTTCATCGACCATCACCGGCATGCGGTCATGGAATGGAAGAACCGGTTCCTCCGCCTCCCGGGTGAGGATCACGAAGCGGATCACACCGTCCAGGAGAAAATACAGGCCGCAGAGGTAGATCGTCCGGCCGTCTTCCGGAACGAAAAAGACCATCCTGTTCTTCTGCTCCCGGTCCCGCTCGTAGAAGCCGGTGGCCGGCAGAAGGATCCGCTGCGCTTTCAGGCTCTCGCGAAAGGTCCTCTTCATCGAAGCGGTCTCGGATCGGGCATTGATCAGCAGCCCTCCGCCCTGAAAGGCCGGCACACCGAACGTAGCCGGGACCGCGGTGATCCGCTCGTCATGACAGACGATCGAAGGAGCGGCGCTGCCGGGCCAGATCTCCCCGACGCAGTAACGACCGGAGAAATGCTTTTCCATCCGGTCGTTCAGGGCTTCCATCCTGGGATCTGAACGGTCGAGCGTGATCGAATATCTTACGCACATGGGGACACTTCCTTTATCCCGCTGCATCGCAGGAGTTCCCAGGCTCTTTCGAGAACGGGCACTTCGCGGTTCGCGATCAGTCTCCCCAGTTTTGAACACCGGCAGGCTTCATATTCCCGCAGCGCATCCTCATAGGGAAGGCACAGAGACGTCATATGAAAATCGGTGATTTCCTGGTCGGTCCTTTCCGTTTCTCCAAAGGAGATCGCCCTGCAGAGGTAATAATGGTTGATGTTATGCCGCCGTATCAGATTGTAATAGTCGCTCACCACACCGAGTTTGCACACGATCTCCACTTCTGCGCCGAGTTCTTCCTTCAGTTCCCGACGTATTGCCGCAGCAAGGTCCTCTCCGGGTTCCACACCGCCCCCTGATGTTTCGATCAGTGTGGCTTTCCCGAATTCATCATCGCGCCGGATCCGGACAAAGAGAAAGTTTCCTTCTTCATTGATAACGATGGCACGCACGATCACCCGGTCGTGATCAGGCGCGGTCTCAGGCCATTCGCTGTCGCACAGACTGAGACGGAGCTCTTCCATGTTCTCCATTTTCATACCCTCGCGAGTGTTTTCCGCTGCATTTCCGCTTTTTTCCTATTGTAACACAGTCCGGCCGGATTGCAATGTTTCCTCTCTTCCCCTGCGCAGAGGTGCCGCGGCCGGATAAGCCGATCCCTTTCATCCCCTGCAAAAGTTTACCGATTTAACGCGGTGATGGACAGAAGGGCCGGCAGAGGGTATAATAATGATCAGTACAACATGAACGGAGGAGAGAACATGAAAGAACCAGTGCAGATCATTGTAACACAGCAGCATACGAAGGAGACTGTCCGGCGTTTTGAAGCCCTTCCGGGGTGCCGCATCCTCTTCCGTGAAAACCTGCAGGCGATCCGTCCCGAGGACTGCCCGGACACGGAGATCATGGTCGGCGGAGTCACGCCGGAGCTGGTGGATAAAATGCCGAGGCTTCGTTTCGTACAGCTGTTCAGCGCCGGAGCGAACACCTATCCCTGGCTGCCGGAACAGATCATGCTCAGCAACGCCTACGGAGCATACGGCGATTCCATTGCCGAGCATATGATCACCGTGACCCTGATGGCCATGAAACGGATGCCGGAATACATGCAGATGCAGCAAAAGCAGGAGTGGGGGCTCCTGAAGAACATCGACCGCTTTGAAGGCTCCCGGATCCTTTCCGTGGGAATGGGCGCTGTCGGCGGTTCCTACCTGCGGAAAGCCGCTGCGCTTGGTGCGCTCTGCTACGGGGTGAGACGGACAGCGCACGACTGTCCGGATCATATCCGCAGGCTCGTGACCCCCGATGAGATGGACGAACTTCTGCCGGAGATGGATGTTGTTGCCCTGAGCCTTCCGGGCACGGATGAGGTAAAGGGCATGTTCGATGAACGCCGGCTGCGGCTGATGAAACCAGGCGCGATCCTCGTCAACACGGGGCGCGGCAACTCGGTGGTGACGGATGATCTGCTGAAAGTAATGCAGGAAGGGCATCTGAAAGCCGCCTGTCTGGATGTGATGGATCCCGAGCCGCTGCCGAAGGATCATCCGCTGTGGACCGCTCCGCGGGTATTTATCACGCCGCATATGTCCGGAGGATACCGGGCCGGTGTCAACTACGGACGTGTTCTCGATGCCGTGATCCGCAATCTGGAACTGGTGCTTGAAGGCCGCCCGCCCGTCCACCTTGTGGACCGTAAACTTGGATACTGAACCCGGCCTGTGACTTCAGGCCACAATAACAGAAGGGGGAACGGAACCATGGAAAAAAGAATCATCGCAGTCAATGCCGGACCGCGGAAGGGCTGGAACACAGATACGCTGCTCACGGAAGCCGTGAAAGGGGCCGAGTCTGCCGGGGCGGCCGTGGAACGCTTCGACCTTTTCCAGCTTGAGAAATACACCGGCTGCATCTCCTGCTTTGGCTGCAAGAGGGAGAAGTTCAAAGGGCATTGTATATGCAGAGACGGTCTAACTCCCGTGCTGGACGCCGTGCGGGAAGCCGACGGACTGATCATCGCTTCACCGTGCTACCTTTCGGATTTGACAGCATCTTTCCGCGCTTTCTATGAGCGGCTCGTCTTCCAGAACCTGACCTACAACCGTGAAACTCCCTGCTGTAACGGGCGCCTCATTCCAGTACTGCTGATCTTGACCAGCAATGCTCCGGACACCATGTACGCAGAAAAGATGCAGGAATATCAGCAGATCCTGACCCGTTTCGTCGGTCCGGCGAAGATTTTCATCTGCGGTGAAACACTGCAGCTGAAAGATTACGCCAGCACGGACTGGCCCTGGAGCATGTTCGATCCTGAAGAAAAAAAGGCACGGCACGAGACCGTGTTCCCGCAGGAGTGCAGAAGGGTCTATGAGCTTGGTGCCTCTCTTCTCAAGTGAGCACAGGAACCGGAAAATAAGAGTCCGTGGAGAGCGCTTTGATCGAAAGCCGCTCTCCACGGACTCTTGCTCTGTATTTTCAGAAATAACTGACCTTGATCCGCTTCCCCATTTTTTCGAGTGCGGCGGACAGCTGGTCGACGATGCTCATCTTCAGATTGAAGCTGATAGGCAGATCGTCGCTCTCATGGACGGGGTTCACCGCCTTGCCGACAAAGAAACTGATATCCGTAGCCTCTTCGAACAGCATCCGGCTTATCATGGAGGCTGCGTCGCGGCCATACGCCCACTCCGCGTAAAGCTCATTCTTCTCGAGCAGGTCTGCCGCATATTCGGATACTTTGCTCAGCGTGACCACACCTTCCGTGGCCAGATCCACCCCCTCGATCTCCATGGCCGGAGGGATCTCCGGATTCACGCTTTTCCCGGAGGGGATCACTCTTTTTCCCAGATACTCCGCAGCGATCTTTGCCGTGGTTCCTCCGCAGACGATGTGCTTCCCTTCCTTTGAGAAGAACAGGGACATCATCCGCCGGTTGTCATCCCGGTTTCTCGGTGGTCCAAACAGGATACTGACCGGATTCCTCTTCCGGATCCGTACGACACAGGCAGTCGTATCGTCCTTGGGATGGAAGGCATACTTTTTATTGCACTCGTCCACTACCTGCGTTGCAAGGGTCTTGGCCGTGTAGCCCAGGCCGGAGAGCATCTGCAGGAACTCCGCGATATCCTTTTCCGTCCAGTCACGGTTCAGCTGCCGGTCCGGACCGGCATAGGGACAGCCGTCACTCATCAGAAGGAAGAGATCGTTCTCCTGCAGACGCACGGTAGAGGTCTTGATATGCTTGTCGCCGATCAGCCGCTCCCTCTTCTCATATTCCGTGATTTCCCCGTCCCGAATGAAGATGACATCGGGATTGTCATACTGAATGATCTCGGCGATGCTGTTCTGCACGATCCGGATGATCGAGAAGGTGGAGTAGGCGATATTCCTTTCCGAGCACACGGGAAGTGTGTCTGCTATGGTGGAAACACACTCTTCCAGCGGCATGCCCTCGGCGATCATCGTGGAGATGATTTTTGAGGTCAGGATGGACAGAATGCTTGCTTTCACGCCGCTCCCGAGTCCATCGGCGAGGACCAGAATCGTGGAATCATCTTCAAGGCGGATCGTTTCCACGTGATCGCCGCACAGCTGTTCTCCGTCATGATTCAGGCTTTTCCAGCCGATTTCCGCACACAGGTTATTCATCTGTGATCGACTCCTTCAGCCTCGTCAGAGCGATCTTCGTCTCAGCAGCGGTCTCGCCCAGAAGCGATGCGATCTCCTGTACGATGCGCATTTGTTTGGCCACTACGTTATCGGCGGTCTCGACTGTCTTGCGGTTGATGCTTTCGCGGTATTCCTGCTGTTTTCTCTCCTCGGTCACGTCCCTCAGAATGCACAGCAGCATATGGATGTATCTGTCATAGACAATGGTCTCCTCCACATAGCGGTCGTAGTCGGCGAGATAGACAGGTTTGCTGATGATCTCTTTCCCGCCGGCAAGAACATTCATAAAGTCGTTCGGGTTCATTACGCGCACGATATGCTCTCCCATGAGATCCGAGGTATAGCGAAGGTTAAAGAGGTCAAGGGCTGCCCGGTTGAGCTGCTGGATCTCCAGTTCCTCATTGAGCAGCAAAAGCGCCGTAGGAACGATATCCGAAAGCTTGCTCGTAAGCATTTCGGCTTTGTCCCTCAGATAGGGCAGACACATAGTACCGTCGGCCTTGCCCTGGCAGATGGCAATGGCCTTCTCGCGGCAGGTGTTGTATCCGCAGGTACCGCAATTGAGTTCGTCCTCCGGCTTTGTCTTTCCGATACTCCGGAGCGTTTCCCGGATCTCATACTCGGACGGCATCACCGCATCGCGTTCGATCCGGTCCATGTTCTTCCGGATCCTCTCCTTCTCAGGCTGCGGCACCTCGAAGTCCCTGCTTCCGGCATATCCTGCAACATAGGCATAGTTCCGCACTGGTGAATCATGCTGCTTCTCCATGACAGGTCCTCCGATGCAGCTTCCCGGACACATGGACATCTCGATGAAACAGTGATGCACCAGTCCGCTTTCGATGTCCTTCAGCGCAGAGATACAGTTTTCCGCGCCATCGATGGCGATATAGGTATAGTCCCTGTTCTCCATCGCCATGGTCTTGAGGATACCGCCGGTCGTCGGGAAGAAGCGTGCACGGCTGCAATCGTCATCATCTCTCTCCGGTTCGATCGATATCCCTTCTTCCTTCAGCCATGCGGAAAGTTCATCGAAGGTAAGTACCGCATCGACAAGGCCGGGATACATCTGCGCTTCGTCCTTCTTCGCGATGCACGGGCCGATGAAAACGGTCCTTGCTTCCGGGAAGCGTTTTTTTATGTCCTGGCAGTGGGCCTGCATCGGAGAAAGGACATCCGCCAGATAAGGCAGCAGCGCCGGGTGGTATTTCTGGATCAGAAGATTCACCGAGTGGCAGCATGATGTGATGATCACGTCTTTCTCCCCCTCGTTCACCATCCGGTCATATTCGCGCTTGACCATAGTGGCGCCGATCGCCGTCTCCTCCGCATCCGCAAAGCCGAGTTTTTTCAGCGCTGCGCGCATCGGACCGATACCGGCTCCGTCAAAGTTGGCTGTGAATGAAGGTGCCAGACTGGCGATCACCGGATGACCGGAATGAAGAAGCACCCGGACTTTCTCCGTCTCATCGGTGATTTTCTTCGCATCCTGCGGGCAGACAACAAAACAATGTCCGCAGAGGATACAGTCATCGTGGATGATGTAAGCCTGATTGCCCGAAAATCGGATCGATTTCACAGGGCAGTGACGTATGCATTTGTAGCAGTTTTTACAGTTCGATTTGTTCAGAGTGAGGCATTCCATAGTCGTTCTCCAAGGCATTTGAATGGATGTATATTTATTATAGCATACCGGTTCCCTCTTGTCATGCCGGGTAATATATATTTGCTCACAGTTGCTTGCTGTTGTCGGTTTTTGATGAATAGACAAAAGAAGAAAAACAGTGTATCCTGTTATCAGAAACCTATTTGAAACAGGAGGATCCGAATATGAGAGGCGTGCACAGCGTCGTTGACGATATTCGAAGAGATGTGTTTGAGCAGATCGCAAGGCTGGCATACGAGGACGGAAGTCTGGACCGCATCGACGAACTGCCGTATAAGATCGTTCCGGGAGAGGTTGCAAAATACCGGGACAGTATCTTCCGCGAGAGAGCGATCGTAGCTGAGCGCCTGAGACTGGCATGCGGCCTTCCGCTGCGGAGCGCTGCCGAATACGGACCTGCTTCCCAGGGAATTGAAGAGGCCAACATTCCGGAGAAATACTATGAGCCTCCGCTCATCAACGTGATCCCCTTTGCCTGCAATTCCTGCCCCGAGAAAGAAATGCGCGTTTCATCGAACTGTCAGGGCTGCCTGAGCCATCCCTGCCAGGCGGTATGCCCCAAAAAGGCCATCAGTGTAGACAGATATGGAAAGAGTATTATCGATAACAGCCTTTGCATCAAATGCGGCAAGTGTGTCGATCAGTGCCCGTATGACGCGATCAGCAAAATCGAACGTCCTTGTGCAAAAGCCTGCGGCATGGATGCCATCGGTTCGGATGAACTGGGACGCGCAAAGATCGATGAGGAAAAATGTGTTTCCTGCGGGATGTGTCTGGTGAACTGCCCCTTCGGTGCGATTGCCGACAAGAGCCAGATCTTTCAGCTGATCAAGGCCATCCGGACAGGAGAGACCGTGACCGCGATCATTGCGCCGGCTTTCATCGGCCAGTTCCCCGGTGCTACGCCGCCGAAACTCCGCCGCGCCATGCGTATCCTCGGTTTTGCGGATACGCTCGAAGTGGCGGTCGGTGCAGACCTCTGCACGATTGAGGAAGCCGCTGATTTTCTGGAGAAGGTGCCTGCGGAGCAGCCTTTCATGGGCACATCCTGCTGCCCGGCCTGGAGTGTGATGGCAAAACGCATGTTCCCGGAGCATCCTGAATATATCTCCATGTCTCTCACTCCCATGGTACTGACTGCGCACCTTGTAAAGATGAAGCGGCCGGGAACGAAAATCGTATTTGTCGGCCCCTGTGCTGCCAAAAAACTTGAAGCGAGCAGGCATTCGGTACGTTCAGATGTCGATTTCGTACTGACATTCGAGGAACTCAACGGTATGTTCCGGGCAAAGGATATCGATTTTTCCACTCTGGAACCTGAAGAGTGCGACGGGGAATTTGAAGCCGGGACCGCTGCCGGAAGAGGATTTGCGGTTTCCGGCGGCGTCGCATCAGCGGTAAAGGACTATGTCGCACGGATCGCGCCGGAGAAAGAGGTCCTTACCCGGAGTGCGGACGGTCTCAGCGAGTGCCGGAAGATGCTTCTGCTTGCCAAAGCCGGAAAGCTTGACGGCTACCTGCTGGAGGGCATGGCCTGCCCCGGCGGCTGTGTTGCGGGAGCCGGAACGATCACCCCGGTGGTACAATCCGCAAAAAACGTGACTGCCTATACGGCGGCAGCCCCGAAGCTCAGCCCGGAGGAAAGTGAATTCGCCGGTCTTCTCAGGGATGTGGAGAAATAACAGCCTGCCCTCTCCGGCAGTTCATGTATTTGAAAAAATGGTCATAGCACAGGCGGTCTGTTCCATAAGAAAGGAGCAGACCGCCTGTGCATCGTACATGGGCCAAGCCGTCAACAGGCTGTACAACACAGACAAATTGTGGTACGATCGCTCTATCATGAAAACAGCAGACATCTCCTGTTTTCACTCAGAAAAGGAGAGCTCTATGCGGGGCGCGATATTTGACATGGACGGGCTGCTTCTGGATTCAGAGCGGCTTTACCAGCAGTGCTGGCATGACCTTGCACAGGAGCACGGAGTCCTTCTGCCGGACAGCTTTGCCGCGGAGATCAACGGGACCGGGGCGGATCTGACCAGGAAGATCTTGCAGAGGATCTTCCCCGCAGCAGATCCCGATCTTCTGGCCGCGGAATGCGCCAAGCGGGTCACGCTTATGGAAGAAACGGAACTACTCCCGAAAGAAGGAGCCGTCGAACTGGTGGAAGCACTGCATGAGGCAGGCTGGCGCCTCGCTGTGGCCAGCAGCAGTCCCAGGGAGATGGTGTTCCGAAATCTGGAGCATACGGGGTTTACACCTTACTTTTCTCAAGTGATCTCCGGTGATGACGTTGCCCGGGCGAAACCTTCTCCGGACATTTTCCTGCTGGCAGCGGACCGTCTTCTTCTGGAGCCGGAGGACTGTCTTGTGCTTGAGGACAGTCCCAACGGACTGCGGGCCGCCCGTGCGGCCGGCTGCATACCCGTTATGGTGCCTGATCAGGTCCAGCCCACGGAGGAACTCCGTTCCTTCTGCGCGGTATACCCTTCCCTTGTCGACGTATTGGCTGCCATCCGCTCCGGAAAACTGTAGAGTTCTGAACGCACAGACCCTGATCCGGTATCATCGGGAGTCTATTCTGTTATGAAAGAAGAAGGAGAAACAGTGATGAAATTTTCTGAAATGCCTTATCGCCGCCCGGACCCGGAGACGGTAAAAAGCGAGCTGGAAGACCTGATCCTCCGGTTCCGAAATGCACAGGACTACACGCAGGCGCGTGCGGTTTTTCTGGAAAAAGAAGAAAAAACGAAAATCGTCAATACAATGGGTTCTCTCGCATATGTGCGCCATTCGATCGACACACGTGATGAGTATTACGACAGAGAAAATGATTTCTTTGACAGTTTTACTCCGGAACTTGAAGAATATGAGCAGTCCTGGATCGATGCGATGCTTGAATCCCCTTTCCGCAGGAACTTTGAAGACGAATACGGTGACCTGCTGTTCGTCAACGCTGAAATCGCCCGGAAGACTTTCTCTCCGGCGATCATCGAAGATATGCAGCGCGAGAACGAACTCTGCACCGAATACGCCAAACTGATCGCCTCCGCGCAGATCCCTTTTGAGGGCGGAGTATATACGCTGTCACAGCTGGAACCTTTTCAGGTCGATCCTGACGATGAGCGCCGTCTTGCGGCATGGAGAGCAAAGGGGCAGTGGTTCAAAGACAATCAGCAGCAGCTGGATGCGATCTATGATGAGCTCACCCGGCTGCGTGATTCGATGGGGCGGAAGCTCGGTTACGACGGCTACACACAGCTTGGCTATTACCGCATGCAGCGCAACTGCTATACCAAAGAGGATGTGGAAAAGTTCCGGACAGCCGTCCAGAAATACCTGGTGCCGGTTGCGGATTTGATCCTGCGCTCTCAGGCAGAGCGTCTCGGTAAATCCTATCCGCTTTCCTTCGCGGACAACGCGCTGAGTTTCCGGAGCGGAAATCCGCGCCCGGTCGGAACAGCAGAGGACATTCTGGCACAGGGGCAGTTGTTCTATGACATGCTCTCGCCGGAGACCAGTGAATTCTTCCGTACCATGCGTGAAAATGAACTGATGGATGTGCTTTCCACCGAAGGGAAGGAAGGCGGCGGCTATTGCACGGACTTTGAACTCTACCAGGTCCCGTTCATCTTTGCCAATTTCAATGGTACGCAGGGCGATGTGGAGGTCGTCACACACGAGGCCGGCCATGCCTTTGCCTACTGGATGAACCGCAGCCGTATCCCCATCGAATATGCTTCCCCGTCCCTGGAAGCCTGTGAGGTCCATTCGATGAGCATGGAGTTCTTCGGATGGATGAATGCAGACGGCTTTTTCGGCCCCGATGCGAGAAAGTTTCTGTACAGTCATCTGGCTTCGGCGATCACCTTTATTCCGTACGGAACCATGGTCGACCATTTCCAGCATATCATCTACGAAAATCCGCAGCTGACCCCCGCCGGGCGTCATGCAGAGTGGAAGCGTCTGCTCGGTATCTACATGCCGTGGCTGAAACTGGATGGGGAGATCCCCTTCTTCTCCGACGGAGAAGGCTGGCAACGGCAGTCGCATATTTATGAATGCCCGTTCTACTATATCGACTACTGCCTTGCACAGACGGTTTCGCTTGAGTTCTGGGCTATGATCCTGAAAGATCCGAAGGATGCATGGAGACACTACATGGCTTATACGGAGCAGGGCGGCAGCCGCACTTTCACCAGCCTTCTCCTGAACGCGGGGCTGAAGACCCCGTTCGACGAAGAGTGCCTGAAGGAAGTCTGCAAAGCCGCGGCAAAATGGCTCGAAGACTACGACCTGAGCGGGATCGAATAAACATACTGAGGACTGATAAGAAAAAGACATCAAAACTCACTGTTTTGATGTCTTTTTCTTATCAGTCCCCGTTCTTTACCGTCTCCGCGACGGGAAATAAGGCCGTAACAATCGCACAAAGCACCGGAATGACCAGGTTCATGCTCAGACAGAGGTGGAATTCCTGTCCTTTTACCAGAGCAGTCAGAAACGTGACTGCCAGGAGCAGTACCATATATCCTGCGATCAGCAGAAGCATCCGTTTAAGGTTTCCCATTGTCTTTTTCCTCTTTCCGCAGATCAGCCGTATCCGTGATCCCTGTGCTCCCAGCGGCCGTCCCGGGTCTCACGCGTGAGGATCCAGCGATAATTGTTGTAGGTGAAATCCGGCTCCAGACCGTTTCTGTGGTTTTCGCTGTCTGTGGTGAAGGTAGATTCAAGGACCATGACCCGGTCAGGCTCCATACCGAGGCTCTTCGCCTCGGCTTTTACCGCTTCATCCCCGGCGTAATGGATCTCTTTCATGGTGCAGCCTTCAAAATTCCGGAAGTAACGGGAGACCTCCACCTCCGCCGCTTCACATTCATTCCCGCTGTAGATCTCAGATCCTGTGGAGAGGGCGGTCATTGCAACACCGCATCCGAGCAGTCCGGTAAAAGCAGCCGCCAGTATAAGGCAAATCATTGTTTTTTTCATTTTCTGTTTCCTCGCATTTCTTATTTTCTTTTTGTGGCTACATCATAGCAGAGGATCCGTCACAGAAGCGTCACACCGTTTTTTCTCCGGGATATCGGTTCGTGAGAAAAACAGAAAGCGGGACGGATCACTCCGTCCCGCTTTCCGATCTTTTTACTTGACAAGCATGCTGTTCACGATGTCCTGAACCAGGGCTGCATCATAACCGGCAGCTCTCAAGGCATTCACGCGCGCCTGTCCGACACCGTATTTGCCGTTGATCACGTCCCGGGCCACCTTGTCATAGCCGCCAACCAGTCCGTTGACCAGGCGCTGGATCTTGTTGTAATCATACCCGGCTCTTGTAAGGGCGTTGATACGGGCCTGTCCGTTGCCGTAATCTCCGCGGTAGACCGCATATGCGACCTGCAGATCTTTGGACATCCCTCCGGAAACCTCGTTGAGGATCTTATCATTGATTTTTTCGATAGCCATTTTCATTATCTCCTTTTCTTTTATACTTTTTCGTTTTTCAAACCGGCGGTTCAGCAGAACCAGATATCGCCATAGCCGCGATTCACATATGTGAAAGCTGTGGTACTGAGCAGATCCACATCCCCCTCCTCATTGAGGATGATGCAGGGCTCGACGGAGGCATTCTCAGCAAACTCGCTGAGTTTTTCATTCAGATGAGCAAAAAAGTTTTTGATGGTTTTCATTTTGATTTCTCCTTTTCGTTTTCGTTTTTTGATCGGCCTTGCGGCTCGTTTTTTTTTACAACCGGAGAATACCATACCATCTGTCACAGTATCGTCACACATAAGGAGAAGTTATTCGAAAAAAGAGAAGTGCGGAACTCCGCACTTCTCCTCTCTTATTGCCGCAGAGAACTCAGGCTTTGCCGTCCCGGATCGGTTTCCACCAGGTAAAGCCGAAAGCAAGGCAGTTCGCCGCTGCTTCTGCCTGAGATATCCCGTTTTCTTCAGCTATTTTTCTCCCTGCCAGAAAATACTCGCCCACATGAAGAGCCGACAGCATCAACAGGGGAAGAGGCTTTTTCTTCGCCGCAAGGAAGGCAAAAACAACGTAAAGAAACACACATATTGCCTTTCCGAATTTTTCTGTAACCCGGTCCATTCAGTTCCTCCAGTCCTTAACGGGAATCGTCCCGCGTATTCTTTTCAAAAAGCACGCCGCCGCCCTGTGTGGGATGATCGATGTACATCACTTCATCCGCACTGCTCTTGCAGCGCAGGATCTTCCATACAATCAGGATGTCCCCGGCTGCAGCGTCGGTCATGACGATGCCCAGAAGCAGCACAGCCATTGAGCCGCAGAGGATACCTGCTGCCATAGGTACAAGACCCAGAGCAACCATCGGGGCCAGCGCTCCGAAGATATACTGACCGCGGGAAAGCGGAACGCCGCATGTACAGTAAGGCGTGAGATACTGTTTCATAAAGCCGAATTCGATATCCTTGAAATGATGCGGCGTAAATACCGACCACGCAAGTCCGTGGATCAGTTCATGCACCACGACCATCGCAAGGAAGAGCACGAACAGAAGAAGGGCGCCTCCCGGTCCGAACGAAAAGGAGATCTCTTTCCCCGCCAGCAGATACAGGCCGATCCCGATGATGAAAAGCGGGATCAGAAGAAGCACGGAAAAAATATTCGCCCGTACGATGCTGATGGTCAGTTCGGTGCGTTTCCACCCCTGTTCGACCATTTCTTCAGAGAGTGTCTCGAACGCGGCAAGGCGCTTCTTTTCCGCTTCGGTCAGCTCCCTTTCTTTTTCGCGGCTGTCAGGATTTCCGGTCGTCTTTTCTTTTTTCATACCATCGCATAATCCAAAACCTTTTTCACTTCGTCCCGGATATCCTCGTAACTCATGAACAGGTGCGCTTCAAACAGTTTTGTCTTCCCGTCAAAAAAGGAAGGCACGGCATAATAGTCATAGGTATCGGCCAGCGCCGGTTCGCGGGATTCTTCGATCATTGTCAGGGGAACCTGTTTGTAAACAGGGTTTTCCGCATACAGTTCCTCGAGGGCTCTGCGTGCCTTGTCACAGTAACCGCAGGTCTCCAGATAAAACATCGTGATTGCTTTCACCGCAGCTCCTTTCTCCGGTCTTTGCGGCCGGACGGCTTTTTCAGACGAACAGCCGGCCCCGCTCTCGGCAGTGCGGGGCCGGCTGAGATTTCCGGATCAGCGCAGGTTGCTCTTGATTACATCCGCCAGGATACGAATCCCTTCGACGATACGATCGTCCGGTTCCTTGGAATAATTCAGGCGCATGCAGTGGTTGTTTCCGCCATTCGGGAAGAAGCCCTCACCGGGAACATATGCCACTCTCTTCTCCATAGCCTGGCTAGCCATCACCTTGGTATCGATATAGTCCGGCAGCTCGACCCAAGTGAACAGTCCTCCATCCGGGCGGGTGAATACAGCTTCCTCCGGGAAGCACTCATCCATGGTGCTGATCATCAGATCGCAGCTGTGCTTGTATGCAGGTACGATTCTGCTGACATGTTCATCGATATCGAACATATCGAGGTATTTGGAGATGACCGCTGCCGCAAAGGTAGAAGTCTGCAGAACAGCTGCCTGAGCAATCAGGTTCAGCTTTGCGATGACGGCATCGTTCGCACACACCCAGCCTACGCGCATACCGGGGGCAAGGATCTTGGAGAAAGTACCCATGTACATCACAAGGCCCTTGGTATCCATGGTCTTCAGCGCAGGAAGAAATTCGCCGTTGAAACGCAGATCTCCGTACGGGTTGTCTTCGATCACGGGGATCTCATATTTTGTGACGATCTCCATGAATTTCTTTCTTCTCTCCATCGGCCAGGTACGTCCGCTGGGATTCTGGAAATCGGGAATTACATAAATCAGCTTGACGCGGTCAGTCGTCTGGAGAATGTGTTCAAGTTCCTCCATGACCAGACCGTCCTTGTCTGTGGGAACTTCCACAAACTTTGGAAGATAGGGAGTAAGTGCGTTGATGGCGCCAAGGTAGGAGGGGCTCTCCATTACGACCACATCGCCCTCATTGAGGAACAGCTTTCCGATGAAATCCAGTCCCTGCTGACTTCCGGCCGTGAGAAGCAGATTCTCCGGTCCCGTAGAGATCTGGTTGCGTTTGAACATGCGGTCCGCGATGTGCTTGCGAAGCGGCGCGTAACCGTCGGTCTCTCCGTACTGCAGAGCCGTCTTTCCGTTTTCCTCCAGAACAGCGGCTGTGGCTTTCTTGATATCTTCGATCGGGAAGAGATCCGGTGCGGGAAGTCCTCCCGCGAAGGAAATGATTTCGGGCTTTCTGGTGAGCGCCAGAAGCTCACGAATCGCCGAAGCCTTCAGATAATCCATTCTGTCTGAAAAATTAACCATAGTTTCTCCTTTCTCTACCCGTACGCGGTCTTCCGATTTAAACTGACACGAAAGTAGCGTAGCACAAATCGTTTCGCCTGTAAACCTTTTTTTAGCCGAGGTATTTCAACACCGCGACCTGCGGTTCGGTATTCCCGTCAATGACGAGCGTATCGCTGTTGTAATAATGGATCATCTCCGGCGCCTCGAAATAATTGATGAGATTTTCGATGTGTTCGAGTCTTCTGGGACCATAGTTTCCAAACCGGTAATGCATGGGAACGATCGCCCGGGGGAACAGTTCTTCCGTCATTCTCCACACTTCCTGTGAGGGAAGGCCGGTGCAGCTCCCCGCCGTCACCAGGATCGCATCCGCTCCGAACAGCCGGCTGATCTCCCCTCCGTTCAGCCGCGTCCCGATATCTCCCATATGCGCCACCTTGAGGCCGTCGGCTTCGAGGATGTGGATCAGACATGTCCCGCGCATGATCCCGCCTACGCTGTCGTGGTCTACGCGCAGTCTGGTGATCTCGAACGGGCAATCTGATTCCGGCCGTCCCGAAAGGCTGACTCCCTCGCGGTAATTGTGGCCGTAATGCTCATGGCTCACCAGCACCAGGTCCGCGTGCGTCTTCAGAGGCGGATAGCCCGCACAGTAGTCTGCATTATAAGGATCGATCACCACACTGTATCCCCGGTGTGCGATCCGGAAGCAGGCATGTCCCAGCCATTGCAGTTCCATCTTTCTCCGTTCTCCTTTCAGCCTTCCATGATATGCAGCGCGCGGATCTGCGCGTTTTCGATGTGATCGGTAACTGAAAAGGCATGCGGTTCCAGATAGTCTGTCCGCACATCCGACAGATGCTGCGCCTGCAGTTCACGGATCACCGCAGAGCAGATATCTTCGATCACGCCTTCCTTGAGAGCGATCCCTTCCTCATCCTGTTCGCCCGTAAGCAGGAATTCAAGCGCCTCCCGCAGGTCTCCCAGCTTTCCGAGTTTCTCCATGCCTCGGAAAACCCATTTGTAATAGGGCATGTGCCGACGGTTCAGCAGATAGATCATACTGCACGAGGCCTGAACGAACTCCGCCAGAGCGAAGGCTGCAGCTCCTGTCTGCCCGTGCCTGAGACAGCGGGAGAAGTTATATTGTCCTGACTGTGCCATGCTGACAGCCCGCGCCGCGATCTTTTTGCGGCGGACATCCTCGGGCATCCCGGTGAGAAGGATGGTCCGGATATGAGAGAAAGTCCCCGTATCATCCCGCCAGACCTCTCCATTCGTGGCTTCCGCCAGCGCGTATTCGGGTATGCTCATCCACTGTTCCCAGCTTTCGGGGGCTCCCGGAGATCCGGTATAGCGGCGGTAGAAATCCGTGATCGTATGGACTCCGCGGGCATTATTCGCCAGCGCCGAACGTTCTCCTCCCCGCCCGGGAAAGATCTTCGCGTAGGCACGGGCGAGCGCCACCCCGGCGATGCGGTCCGTCTCGTCATCGATCCAAAGAGAAAAGCCGGGAAAGAAATCGTGATCACGGGATATCTCATCATCATACCCGAAGCATTCCGAACCATGCCCCGCGAGTCCCGCTGCGATACACTCTTCCAGTTCGGGAAATTCTGCGTGCAGTATCTCCCTTCCTCTGTTTTCATAAAACTGTCTTGCTTCATCAAGAAAGGCCATTGATCTCTTCCATCCTCTTTTTCAGCTGTGCAGTATAGGTGAAAAAGCCGAATCGTTCAAAAGCGGGAAGGCATTTCCCGACGGTGAAGGTATAATACCCGTCCAGAGGTACTTCCGGGGAGAGCAGGCATTCCCCGGCCCGCTCCATGCATTCGGCGATCCGTTCGTCCTCACAGTCCTGCCGGTCATAACACTCGGCCAGATTCACCCAGGTCACGGCCTTGTCGCAGAAGCTGTTATCACAGTATTCCAGCGTGTCGAGAGCAAGGGCGAAACACCTTTCCGCCTTTCCGAATCTGCCAAGGTCCTCAAAGGTCAGCGCCATATTGTTGTACAAACCGGCGAAGCGGTAATCTCTGCAGTCCAGATTGTCTGTGTAGACCCGGGCGACATGCTCGAACAGCGGTTCAGACTCCTCCGCCCGGCCAAAGCATTTGAGCGTAGTGGCGGCATTCAGAAGCACGGTAGCACCGGAAACCGTCCTCCCCATACCATGCTCCTGAATGAGTTTTCTTGCTTCGTCGATGGCCGCAAGCGCTTCCGCTTCCTTCATCATTTTCCGGGTGAGGCCGAGTTCCTCGCTCACAATACTGAGCCGGCTGCGCCAGTCATTGCCGAGGACAGTCTTCTCCTTAGCCTTCCTCAGGAGCGCTTCGGCAGCGGGATAGTCCTCGCTGGCATAGAGACGGTCAAGCTCTTCGATAAGCGCGGGAATATCTTCCGCAGTGCCCTGCGGGACACTGTCGGGCGTGCCGGTATACGCTGAAGTGTCGAAAGGACAGGCGGGTTCCTGAATATCCATGATCTACTTCCTTTTCATTGATAAGACTATTGTATCCTACCAGACTTTTTTGTCAATCGACGAAAAGAGACAGGCGAACCGTTCCCGGATCGCCTGTCTGTGAAAAGGGGTGTTTATTTTGCGCTCTCGATGCCTGCGAGCAAAGCCCGCACATTGCCCTCGAGGAAACGCGCTTTTCTCTCGCCAAGTTCGATGCGGATGGCTTCTGTCATTTTCTCCACATCGACGATATCACACTTTGCCATCATTGCGCCGAGGATCGCAACATTCGGTCCCTTCGGGTTCTTGACCTCTTCGGCGATCCGCATGGCATCGCAGTAGACCACTTCGATATCATCCCGTTCGCTCTTTTTGTCGATGATCGAACTGTTGATCACCAGCAGTCCGCCGGGACGCACTACATGCTCGAATTTCTCCAGTGAAGGAAGGTTCATGGCCACGACCACGTCCGCCTCATCCACCAGCGGAGAAGCCACTTCCTCATCACTTATGATCACCGAGCAGTTGGCGGTGCCGCCGCGCATCTCCGGGCCGTAGGAGGGCAGCCAGGAGACATGTTTTCCGTCCAGCATGCAGGCCATGGCAAGGAATTTGCCGATCAGAAGCATTCCCTGTCCGCCGAAGCCGGCAAATATGAATTCCTTCATCATGATTATTCCGCCCCCTTATCCTTTTTCACGCCGAGGGGATAGTACGGGATCATGTTCTCCTCCAGCCATTTCATTGCTTCCACCGGGTTCAGTCCCCAGTTCGTCGGGCAGGTGGAGAGAACTTCGATCATGCAGAATCCCTTTCCTTCCATCTGATACTTGAAGGCTTTTTTGATCGCGTTCTTGGTCTTGACGATATTGGCAGTGTTGTTGACCGCACAGCGCTCAATGTAATAGGCTCCGGGAACTTCCGCCAGCATCTCGGACATTTTGATCGGTGCGCCGCACCAGGCTTCATCCCTGCCGTAAGGCGATGTGGTGGTTACCTGCCCCACAAGCGTGGTCGGAGCCATCTGCCCGCCGGTCATCCCGTAGATCGCATTGTTCACAAAAATCGTCGTGATCTTCTCACCGCGATGTGCCGCATGAACGATCTCCGCAGTGCCGATCGAAGCAAGGTCGCCGTCTCCCTGATAAGTGAAGACAAGGCTGTCGGGTTTTGCCCGCTTGATACCGGTCGCTACGGCGGGAGCACGCCCGTGTGCCGCTTCCATCATATCTACATTGAAATAGTCATAGGCAAATACCGAGCACCCGACCGGCGCTACCCCTACGATGTTCCCGCCCATGCCGGATTCTTCCAGACACTCTGCCACGAGGCGGTGGATAATGCCGTGGTTGCATCCCGGGCAGTAGTGGAAGGGTTTATCGCTCAGATACGGTGTTTTTTCAAAAACGACTGACATATCACAGACCCTCCTTCATTTCACGGACCTTTGCAATGATCTCGGCGGTCGAAGGCATCTGGCTTCCGCAGTGGCCCGTGTAGTCCACAGGTATGCTTCCGCTGACGGCAAGCTTTACGTCTTCGAGCATCTGGCCTTCGTTGGCTTCCACATCCAGGATCGCCTTGCAGCCTTTTGCGGCTTCCTTCAGTTCTTCATACGGGAAGGGCCATACCGTAATGGGACGGAACAGGCCGACTTTGTATCCTTCTTTCCGCAGAGTGTCCACCGCGGATTTTGCTATACGGGCCACCGTGCCGAACGCGGTGATGATGATTTCGGCGTCCTCGGTCCGGTAGCACTCCCACATCTTCTCGTTTTTGCGGATCTCGCCGTAAATCGCCTGAAGTTCATTGTTATGGACGGTGAGTTCTTCCGTATTGATATACAGTGAGTTGATCACAGCGCGCTTTGACGGATCGTCGCCCGGCTTCCAGCCTGTTGCCGCCCAGGGCTTCTTTTCAGGATCGACATGATACTCGACCATCTCGGGCATTTCGACCGGCTCCATCATCTGGCACATGATGCCGTCTGCCAGGAAGAGCACCGGGACCCGATACTTTTCCGCCTTGTCATAGGCGAACATCATAATGTTGATAGCTTCCTGGATAGACGCGGGAGCATACGTGATAAGATGATAGTCGCCGTTGCCGCCTCCCTTGACCGCCTGGAAATAGTCGCCTTGGGAAGCCTGGATGCTGCCGAGGCCCGGACCGCCGCGCATGACATTCAGGATCACGCAGGGAAGCTGGGCGCCGGCGCAGTAAGAGATCCCTTCCTGCTTCAGGCTGACGCCGGGACTCGATGAGGATGTGATGACCCTGGCACCCGTGCCGGCTGCGCCGTACACCATATTGATTGCAGCAACTTCACTTTCCGCCTGCAGATAGCAACCGTTCACCTCCGGCATACGAGCGGACATATATTCCGGGATCTCGGTCTGAGGTGTGATCGGATAACCGAAGAAAAACCGTGCGCCGGCCCGGATCGCAGCTTCGGCGATCGCCTCGCTGCCTTTCATTAAAGTTAAAGCCATGTCCTGTTTCCTCCTTAATCCCTTTCGATACGGATAGCCACATCCGGGCAGGTCCTCGCACAGGACGCACAGCCGATGCAGGCCTCCTGATCGGCAACTTCTGCGGGATGATAGCCCTTGTGATTGATCTTTGTCTTGGAGAGAGCCAAAACCTTCTTCGGACACGCTCTCACACAAAGTCCGCATCCCTTGCAGATGGCCTCGTTGATCGTCACCCTAACCATTTCTGCAAACAACCCCTTTTCTTTGTATTTTTTCTATTTTCACAGATCATTTTCCGGCATTTATATACTGCCGTGCCATGAACCGTGTTTTTCACATTTTCCGGAGCCAGCTGTCCCAGTCCCGCGCCATGTACGTCTCTATCTCCATCGGTTCGCCGATGAAGGCGGGATCATGTCCCTCCGAGAGAAACTGTTCGAGCATTTCCTTTCGTCCGCTTGTATAACGGACAGGGACTCCCGTTCTTTCCGACACTTCCCGAATCATTTCATACCCGTCGCGAAGTTCTGCCGGCGTGGTAGCCACGGAGAGATTCGTATTGTTGATCATTCCGGTGATCTTCAGGCGGGAGTGCAGTTCCATCTCCTGCTGGATATGTATGATTTTTTCCACCGTACCGGAAAGCGGGCGGCGGATGTTCACCACGTTCAGCACTTCCAGTGCTCCTTCTTCCAGCTCCATGAAATCCTGATGATAACGGCCGAGCGCTGTGGAACCCGCGGCATCGCCTCCCGCGTCGAATACCACCGTGTCCCAGTCCATAGCGAAAGCCGACTGGACCTCTGCGGGAAGGGACAGCGTTTCGACACTGGAGTTGGTATAGTTCGGAGAAACGAGACGCACCTCTTTCATTCTCGTCATCCGTCCGGGTTCTGTAAGGCGAAAATACGTGTTGACCATGTCGAGATCGATCAGTTCCGTACGGCCAGACTGTGCGGCCTTCATCGCAAAATTGATCGCCAGTTCTGTTTTTCCGCTGCCGTAGTTCCCGATCAGCACGATCATCTTCTTCATGATTATTCCCCGTTACATCGTTTTATTGCTTGAAATATTTTAACATTCTGCACAAAAAGAAACAACCGCAAAAGTGACTAACTTTTGCGGTCAGAACAATGCAGAATATACAAAAACGGGCTTTTTGCCCGTTTTTGTTATTTTTCCTGTATGATTTTCATACAAAACAGATATGTTGCGCTCACGCATCCTTTTTTTCGAATGAATGGACCCAGTCGCCCCGCAGAAAGTAGACCATCAGGAATGCCGTCGTCATGCACCAGGTGATCGGAAAGACCCAGTTGACTACCCCGATCGAGTGATAGACCGGCATCGCCAGGCTGATGATGATCACACGCCCCACACACCAGAAAAGCAGCATGGAAACCATCGGGACTACCGCTTTGCCCGCGCCGCGCAGGATAGCCGCAAGGGTATGGGAAAGGGCAAGCACGCAGTAGAAGAGTGAACAGGTCCGCATTTTCAGAACTCCGAACGCGATCGCCTCGGGTTCCTGCGTAAACAGGCCGATCAGGAAGGGTGCCGCCAGAAAACCGATGATACCGACCAGCTGTGCCAGTCCCGTCGCCGTAAGCATGCCGAAACGCGCACCTTTGCGGGCGCGGTCATATTCCCTTGCCCCGAGATTCTGGCCTACAAAGGTCGTGAGAGCGATCGCAAAGCTCGTGATCGGCAGAAAAGCAAACCCCTCGATTTTGGAATAGGCCCCGCAGCCGGCGACAGCCATGGTTCCGAATGTGTTGATGTTCGCCTGGATCAGCACGTTGGAGATAGCTGTAACGCTGTTCTGCATACCGGAGGGAAATCCGTATTTTATGGTGAGGCCTGCCATCTGCGCATGGATCCGGATCCTGGAGATGCGAAGGGCATAATTTTCCTTCGTGCGGATCAGCCGGAGGCCGCACAGGAACGCGCTGACCAGCTGAGACAGGACCGTGGCAAAAGCTGCGCTGCCTACTCCTCCGTGGAACACCGTGATGAAGAGGATATCCAGCACAACGTTCAGTACCGAGCAGATAATGAGATATTTCAGCGGGTTCTTTCCGTCTCCGGCCGCCTGCATGATGGAACGGAAGGTATTATACAGCACCGTCCCCAGACTCCCCAGGAAGAAGATACGGATATATTCTGAAGCACCGGGCAGAGCCGCGGCCGGCGTTCCCATCCAGCGCAGGGCGATCGGTGCGATATAACTCCCGAAGGTTGTGAGGATCGCCGCGCCGAGAAGGCTCAGCGCAACATGCGTATGCACCGCTTTTTCCACTTTCTCGCTGTCCCGCGCTCCGATATAGCGGCTGATGGCTACACTCGCACCGCCGGAAAGACCCGCGAAGAAACTGATGATCAGGAATACCAAGCTCCCCGTAGAGCTGACGGAAGCCAGCGCTTCACTGCCGAGGAAGTTCCCGACGATCAGCGCATCCGCGGTGTTATACAGTTGTTGGAACAGATTGCCGATGAAAAGCGGCAGCGTGAAACGGACCAGACTTCCGCTGATGGAACCCACCGTCATTGCGCCTGCTTTCGGCAGGGTTTTCTCGTCCACGTACTATCTCCTTCTATCCGGGTTTATTCCGGGATGTCCACTCTTGTTTTTTCAATTCCTCTTCTTCTGGGAAGCAGCAGGCTGTTTTGCCAGCCAGTGTCTTTGGGCGTTCCTGCAAGGCCCCGATATCATACGGCATGGCGTATCCGAAAGGATTCCTTCGGCACTAAGCCATGAACTTTTCCCCTGTCTTTTCTTTCAATAGAGACCGTAAGATCGTTTTCACAGACAGGCATTTCCGTCTGCATCCCTGGTTTGTTCTGTACAGGCAGGTGCCGAATAATGATTATATCTTTATCCTGTCCCTTAATCAAGCGGAAATGCCCCGGAAACTTACACTTGATTTGCGGGAATGCTTGTGCTATCATAAGGAAGCTGAATATACGGAGGGTTAGCTCAGCTGGTTAGAGCGTCCGCCTCACACGCGGAAGGTCGGCGGTTCGAGTCCGCCACTCTCCACCATGCAGAAAACCGTCGACTTTTGTCGGCGGTTTTCTGCATGGTGGAGCACATCTGCCTCGCGAACTTATCCGCGCGGCAGGATTACCGGACGTGAAAAGCACTCCTTCCGGGGCAGGAAAGGTTTTCTGTTGCCCTCCTCATCGCGGTTTGGTACAATACTTTCAGCAGATCCGGATCGCTGAGCCGGAAACGGATGCGGAAGGAGTAACAGGATGGAATTCGTTTGTTCTGCCTGCGGGAAACGGGCTCCCGTCAGTACCCGCAAACCGCATTGTGAGTGCGGCGGGCTGTGGAGGCTGGATTACGTGCCGCCGGAGTTCGATCCAGCCGGGATCGACCGGAGTGAATGGAGCATGTTTCGCTATCGGGCATTCATGGCTTTGGATGATGATACCGTCTGGCGGAGCGTCAGTCTTGGAGAAGGAATGACGCCGGTCATTCCCCTGAATGAGAACGTACTTCTGAAGATGGACTACTTTATGCCCACCCTGTCTTTCAAGGATCGCGGTGCGGCGGCCCTTATCTCTCACTGCAGATCCATCGGTGTTGAAAACGTCGTGCAGGATTCCAGCGGCAATGCCGGAAACGCCGTCGCGGCTTACTGTGCCAGAGCGGGGATCTCCTGTGAGATATTTGTTCCGGAGGGCACCAGTCCCAAGAAGATCGACATGATCCGCGCCCATGGTGCGATCTGTACCGTGGTTCCCGGAAGCCGTGATCACTGTGCGGACGTCTGCCGGGAGAAAGTTGAGCGGCAGGGCGTTTACTATGCCAATCATGTATATAACCCTTTCTTTTATGAAGGGACGAAAACCTACATCTATGAGATATATGAACAGCTCGGACGTATTCCGGAAAATCTTGTGATCCCCGTGGGAAACGGTACTCTGTTTCTTGGTGTGATGCAAGGCCTGGAGCACCTTCTCAGATCCGGCTGCATCCGGAAGATGCCTCAGATCATTGCTCTGCAGACCGAGACCTGCGATCCTCTTCTCCGCGCAGTGAAACTGGGTCTGCCCGAACCGGCCGAGGTTTCTCCGTCACCGACCGCCGCGGAAGGGATCGCTATCGGGAAACCCATGCGCGGGAAAGAGATTCTCAACTACGCATACCGGTACGGTGTCCGGTTCATCCACGCTCCGGAGGACAGGATCCTTGAAGCCCGCACGGCATTGGCTCTGAGAGGTGTCTATTGTGAACACACCACAGCTGCCAACTATGCGGCATATCTGGCATACTGCGAGCAGTACGGTCCGATCCCGGACTGTCTCATCACCATGTGCGGCGCGGGGCTCAAATCCGACCATTGATCCGGATTCCAGCCATGAGGGACGGTTTTCCCGAGGAACCTGCTGTATTCCGGGATTTCCTTCACTCCGAAAAACTCTTTCGTCCGCATCAGTCAAAAGCGTTTTTCTTTTCCTCTGCTTTGTCCTGCCGTATAATCATTCAGACAGTTCGAGATCCATAAAGAAGGTGAATGAAACGGATCAGCCCCGAATCAGCCTCCGACTCATGACGGCCGATATGTATCATTGTTATTTCAGGGAATACCAGAATGATCCCGACCTGTTGCTTCCGGGACAGACATACGTTTCCTATGCATACAGCAAAGAAACGGCTGACCGTTATATCCGGCGGCAGAAAGCCCTGAAGCGAATCGCTCTGGCGATCATGTATGAGGAAGAGATCGTCGGTGAGATCCTTCTTAAAAATATAGAAGAGCATCGATGCGCAACGATGGGGATCACGCTGAAAAACAGGGAATACAAAGACCGCGGAATAGGGACAGCCGCAGAAAAACTGGCGGTCCGTTATGCTTTCTGTGAGCTCGACATCCCGACCCTGTATGCAGACACCGTACGGACGAACACCCGCAGCCAGCACGTATTGGAAAAGGCCAGATTTGTTTTCGTACGGGAGGATGCGGATTTCCGCTATTATCGGATTGACAGGGATCCGTTTCCGTGAGGATATCCGGCTCCCATCTGCACGGTGAACTGTTCGTGCAGCCTGATTCATGAGAGGAAGGGAGAAGACATGGACGAACCCAAGACTTTCCGCTGCAGTGACCGGGCCCTCTGGCGAGCCTGGCTGGCGGCGCATTTCGAGACGGAAAAAGAGATATGGTTCGTGTTTCCGACAAAGGATTCCGGGGAGACGAGCCTGTCATATAATGACGCCGTGGAAGAGGCTCTCTGCTTCGGCTGGATCGACGGGAGAGCCGGAACGCTTGACGGGACCCATCAGCTCCGCCGCTTCACTCCCCGGCGGAAAGGAAGCAGTTACTCACAGCCAAACATCGAGCGTCTGATCTGGCTGGATGCCCGCGGGATGATCCATCCGAAAATACGGGAATCCGTTGAAAATCTGCTGCAGTCCGCTTTTGTATTCCCTGCAGATATCCTTGAGGCGATCCGGAAGGAGCCGGAAGCATGGGATAATTTCTGTTCCTTCACGGAACCGTATAAACGTATCCGTATTGCTTACATCGACGCTGCCCGGAAGCGGCCGGCAGAATTTGAAAAACGACTTGCCTCCTTTATCCGGAAAACAAAAGAAAACAAAATGATCGTCGGTTACGGCGGTATCGATAAATACTATTTCCCGGAAAAAACAGAGGAAGACGCAAACTAATAAATACAAAGAGCACTGCCAAAGCAGTGCTCTTTGTATTTTCCTTTGACGGATCCATCTGTTTCCGGATGAGATGCATTCCAGGCACGTCTGTGAAGCCGTCTCCGGCAGGTTCCGCATATCATATGCGATCAATCGTCGATCAGGTCTTCGACAAGTTCCCACAGTTTTTCCGCACTGTTGAAATTTGACGGAAGGATCCTGGAAACCGGGATCGTAACGTCGTATGCCGAATGAATCATAGCGACGATCTGGATTATATCCAGAGACGAAAGGAATCCCCCTGTTACAAGTTCCTCACAGTTTTCAAAATCAACATCATTTCTGATTTCCTTCAGATGCCCGATGAACTCATCCATTTTACTGTCCCCCACTCATTTTACTTTTTTGTTTGTCCATGATGAAACCGTGTATCTTACTGAAAAACCTGAACTAAAACTGCATATAGATAAAGGACGCGGAATCGTAGCCCGGTCCGTAGATCCCGAACACAAGCACGACTGTGATGCCAGCCAGAAGAACGACCCAGCGCAGTGCCGCCGGAAGCCTGTTGATACTCTGACGCACCGTTTTTGCACCGCGGTTTTCCTGGTACAGGCTCACTGCGAAGAGCAGTGCCGCCCCCAGCAGCAGAACAGCCGCATCATGTCCCGAGAGGGGAAATGATGTCTTCAGTTCACGGAAAGCAGACACGTGGTTATTTGTGACGATCCTGCCGAACCAGCCTGCGGCTTCCGTGAAGCTTCCCGTGAGATCCGTAATGTTTCCGATACTTACCAGAATAAAGGTCCTCATGATCCGGAACAGTTTTAATGCCCTGCTGTCCGCAGCCACACCCAGTTTTCCGTTCTGCCATGCGAAAACCGGTTCCAGAAGCATCGAAGCCGAGATCAGCAGGCCATTGTAGACTCCGAAAGCCAGATATTGGGTCCCCTCTCCATGCCAGATACCCACGATGATGAAAACAACAAATGTTGCAGCGCAGGAAGGCAGTACCCTGACCGTATGTTTTCCGAACTCTGTTCCCGGTTTCTCTTTATACCTCTCTGTAAAACGAAGCGAGGGAGCAGAGAGTGCCAGCGGATAGAACAGATAAGTCTTAAGCCATGCTCCGAGCGTTATATGCCA
This sequence comes from Oscillospiraceae bacterium, assembly GCA_017632775.1. GTDB lineage: Bacteria > Bacillota > Clostridia > Oscillospirales > Oscillospiraceae > Limivicinus. Next base: position 46,450 of record JAGBQR010000038.1, read on the forward strand.
CCGCCGCCAGAAATCACTCACACTGCTTGCAAAATACGGACGTCTGAAGTTTTCTGCCAGATCGATTCCGAAAAGGGCCGCCACACCCCTGGAAATATCGATTCCTCCGGAGAAATCCGTATAAAGCTGCAGATTATAGAGAAGAACGGTCAGCGCCAGAATCGCTCCGTCACAGGATGCCCATCCGCTTCGAACGGCAGCTATAACAGCAGCAGCCCTGTCCGCGATCACCAGTTTTTTCAGCAGTCCCCACAGAATGAGCTCCAGCCCGTCCCGAAACTCTTCATAACAAAAATCGTGAGGAGCAAAGAGCTGATCTGAAAGCGCAGACCATGTACCGATCGGTCCCTGGATGATCTGTGGGAAAAACATCGTGAAAAGGGCGAGCCTGGCTATGTTTCTTTCCGGCTCGACCGCTTCCCTGTATACGTCGATCACGTATCCCATGATCTGGAACGTGTAGAATGAGATCCCCAACGGGAGGACTAATCTCATGGTACCCGTGCTTAGAGACGGGATCTTCAGGAGCGCGCTCAGACTCTCTACTGTAAAATCCCAGTACTTGAAAAATGCCAGGATCCCAAAATTCAGGATCAGCGTAACGGTACAGATCCACTTCCGCATCCTGTCCGTTTTCTGTTTGTACTCTTTCCTTTCCGCCTTTTTCCAGCTGTCTTTATTCGCATCATAAACAGCTTTGCGCTTTGCAGAGATCCTGCGCATTGCCGCTGTGCTGAGATACGCGGAAATGACGGAACAAAGCAGATAGGCTATATATCGGAACGAAGCATAGCAGTAGAAGAATATACTGCCCGCAAGAAGGACTATCCACCGATGTTTCTTCAGCCCGGGAATATAAAAGATTCCCGTAAGAACGGCTATGAACAGCAGGAATCCTATACTTGTATAGCTCATTTGACAAATCTCTTCCGTTCCTGTAATCCGGTTCAGTTCACCGGTTCCGCGTTTTCGGCCGTTTTTTCCAGTTCCGATCTGTATTCCGCCGAGAGCCTGCGCTGAAGATCGGAATCGCTTCTGTCCGGCAGAAAACACCGCGCCTTGAGCGCTTCGAGGATATGATGCGTAGCCTTTTTGGCACCGTACACATTAAAATGCTGAAAATCGGCCATATCCGCAGCATAATCGATATCCGGCCACATCAATACGTCGTTGAAATCCAGAAAGGCCAGTCCGTATTCTTCCGCGATCCGTTCGACCGCGTTGTGCTCCTGCGCCGTGATCCTGATGCTGGGGCATGAGATCAGCAGCAATTCGATATCATGCTCCTTGCATATTCCGATCATCCTTACCAGACTGTCGAGATTTTCCTGCGGGATTTCTCTTTCCGATCTGTCCGCCGTATCGATCCCCGGAATCGCGCTTCCCCGCACCTCTGTTCTGATAAAGAAACCCTTGAGGCATACATCCTTATAGAAGAAATCCTCCCGGCTGAGCTCGTTCCAGCGGCTATGATACTGTACCAGAGGCAGTATGTAGGAGAACCAGTCTATATTTTGGTGATTTGCTCTGTATTCGCTCAGCAAGCGGATCTTCAGCGGAGACAGCCGCATATAATCGAATACTTTCCGATAACTGACCTCATCGAATCCTTCAAACAGATCTCCGATATCAAGAACGACCGCGGATGGACTCTGGAAACGCAGAGCCTCTTCCAGCCATGCCAGAGATCCGAAAAGCGGCTGTGCCTCCGTTCCACAGGTCCATCCCGAAATACCGCCCTCCTCGAGCATCACGTTCGCATCCACTCCGCAGATCACATTGCTGGAACCCAGGATAAGAACATCTACCGTATTTCCGGGCATCGCATAAAATCCCCGTATATTGCTTCCGCTCTTGAAATCGGTCGACCATTTCGGTTTGAATACCGCATTCAGGCCTGTAACCAGCAGAGCGATCAGCAAGCAGAAAACTGCTGCCTGCAGCAGCGTTCTTTTTTTCTCAGTCTTCATAGGAAAAAGACCCCTGTCTGACATGATGATTCCGGGCAACCCGTCCTGCACGAAGCGCCCGCGGATCTCTCCCGCATGCGTATGATCCTGCGGAAGGAACGAAGAGAGAGCCGGAGAAACGGTCCTTTCATTTCCCGTAGATCGCCCGTTCTCTTTCTTCTTTCCGCATATTTCTTCCCCGCAGACTGTGCAGATAGAGAATCACGCCCAGCATCGCCCAGGAGAATACAATGATCCACTCCTGTTTGTTCAGTGAACTTGACCCCACAGGAAGATACAGCACAATAAAGAAGACCGCAACCAGCATGGCGATGATGCCGACAGCCATGCCGTATTTCACCATGAACGGCCTTGCCGTATCCGGTTCCCTTTTTCTCAGAACCACAAAGGAAAGTGCGACCATAAAGTAAGCGATCACTGTTCCGAATGCGCTCGCATCAACGAACCAGCCAAGTGAATTCCGCCCCAGGAGAGGCGTAAATATCGTAATGATCCCGACAAATGCCGTTGCGAAATAGGGAGTCCTGTATTTCGGGTGAAGCGTACCGAAAACACTCGGCAGCATACCGGCCCTTCCCATAGAATACAGGACCCGTGTCGCTCCGATGATAAATCCGTTCCAGCTTGTCAGAATGCCCATGACTGCCGTGACGACGATGAGGATCCCCGCAGTCCTGCCTCCCGTCGAGAATCCGATCGCATTAACAACAGACAGCCCTTCTCCTGCGAGAACATCTCTCGGTGCGCTGAAGGCGGCGGAAAGGATCATTACAATATACCAGGAAGCAGCCAGACAGATGCTGGCTATGATCGCTTTCGGTATTTTGAAAAGCGGTACTTTCATTTCTTCTGCAGCCTGCGGGATCACGTCAAAGCCGACGAACATGGACGGAACAGCCAGAAGAACGGTAAAGACCCCCTTTGTTCCGGTGAAAAGGGGTTCCGCATAGCCGGAATTTCCCTTGACTGCACTGATGACCGCAAATATGACGCCTCCAAGCGCCAGGATCGCTGTGACGATCGCCTGGAAGAGCGCCGAAATATGGATCCCCCGGTAATTGATGATCACAAGCAGCATCCCGACTGCAGCCGGAATGATCAGCCAGGAAAGATATACCGGAAAGTCCGCGACAGTGAAAAGGTACCCTGCTCTCGGTATAGAGAACAGATGATCCATGGCCGTGGCCAGTGCAGGTCCTTCCCATGCCGCTACCCCAAGATATGCAAAAGAGATCATCCAGCCCGTAAACCAGGATGCATGATATCCCATGGCGCGATATGAAAACACGAGTTCACCGCCGGCATAAGGAAGCATCGGCGTCAGTTCACAATAGGCAAGTCCTACAAAGATACACAGGATCGCCCCAAGCACGAACGCGATCGAAGCTCCGAGCGTCCCTCCCTGCGTTACCCAGGTCCCTGTAAGAGATACCCACCCCCAGCCGATCATCGTACTGAAGGCGAGGATGATAATATCCCTGAACTCCAGAGTCCGGTGCAGAGTCTGCCCGCTGTCTGATCCGTTATTCAATGAATATCTCCTCTCTCAGTTTGGAATAAACATGGCCTTTACAGCTACTCTGTCGATCTTTCCGTTCAGATTGTGCGGCATCGATCCCAGCGTATGTATTTCCTGGGGGAGCATATACTGCGGCAGCAATTGGCTCAGCTTCCGCATCACATTTTCCTTTGCTGCTTTTCCATCATATACAAGATGGATCTGCTTTTTTTCCATATCATACAGCGCGCAGCACTGACCGATTTCGTCTATGGAGGAGGCCGCCGCCTCGATATCGCCCAGTTCGATCCTGCGGCCCATATGCTTGATCTGAAAATCCTTTCGGCCGCAGAAGATCAGCTCTCCGCTGCCGTTTCTTCTGACCAGATCGCCGGTTCGATAGATCCGTTCCGGATAAGCATGCTGAAGCGGATTCTGAACGAATACAGCCGCAGTCCTTTCCGGATCGTTATAGTATCCCTCTGCCAGGCACGGCCCACGTGCACACAGTTCTCCTATCTCGCCGTTTTCCACTTCCCGATCTCCATCCAGGATCAGGACCTCCATGTGCGGACATTCGAATCCGATAGGCAATGTATCTGTATCCTTGAACTCCCTGTCCACTTTGTATAATGTCGTCAGCTCCGTCAATTCCGTAGGCCCGTAATTGTTCCAGAAGACCGCGTTGGGGCAGACCTGGCGCCACATATTCATCTGGCGGACAGGCATCACTTCCCCCCCGAACATCAGGAATCGGACAGAAGGATACATCCTGCCTTCGAGAGCTCCTGAATTAGCCACCAGACAGAAGGCCGAGGGAACCCAGTACAGGGAATTGATGTGTTTTTCCTCAATGTACTCAAGAAGCGCCACCGGGAATCCGAACAGGTATTCCGGGATAATATGCATCGTTCCGCCGACCCGCAGCGTATTGAAGATATCGAATCCCGAAAGGATAAAATAAAACGGGGCCTGATTGCCGAACACCATTCCTTCATCCAGACCCAGCACATCGCTGCACATGTCCAGATACGCACTTACAGCCCGGTGAGAGATCACGACTCCCTTCGGGACGCCTGTAGATCCCGACGTAAACAGAACATAACATATGTCTGTGTCTTTGATTTTCCTCCGCATGCCCGACACCTGCTCAATGCAATGATCTCTTTCGGGCACATCCTCCAGGACGAGAAGCCGCTCTTCCGGGAAAAAGCCGCATGCCTTCTCCCGGTGCCTGCGGTCTGTAATGAGCATGGATGGGTTGAGTGTATCCAGTATCGCCGAGATCCTTGCCGGAGGCATATGCGTATCAAGGATCGTGAAAAAGTTTCCGCTGGCAGCCACCGCCTCCATTACAGTTATGCAGGAGATCCCTTTATCCAGATAGACCGCCACTGGTTTCTTAAAACAGTCCCGACTGATTATTTCCGCAGCAAGCGCGCACGACTCGCTGTAAAGGTCCCTGTAGTTTATTTCGTGCTGCGCATCCGACAATGCAAGTTTCTCAGGAAATCTTTGAGCAGATTTCTTCAGATCGTCCATAATCAGTGCAGACATATTTCACCCTTCTTTTCTGGATATGTTGATCCAACGTAAAAAGTCCGGCCGGTTCCGGCAAATGCTCTTTCATTTTCAAACATTTATTATACCGAATGACGCCCCTGATGGCAAGAAGGACTTCCCTCGCTGCAGACCCCGGGAAAGAACTCTCGGTTGTTTAATCCTCTCGGGCATGCTATAATCATATTGCAAATCTATCGTCAAGGAAGGACCCGCTATGATCAGAAAAACGCTGTCCGTTCTTATCCTGTGCCTGCTTTCCGTATGCTGTGCCGCTCTGTTCTGTTCCTGCGGAGCCAGCACAGTGACTCCCGAGGTGCAGGGACCTTCGCCGTCTCCGGCAAGTGAGCCCGCTGCTCAAACGGAACAGGGATCTTCCGAAGCTGCAGAGGACGACACGCTTTCCGATCTGCCTTCCGATCCCTCCGGTGAAGCAATCTCAGACTCTCAGAACAGCAAAGAAATAGCTGTTTCACTTATCGGTCAGGATGTCAGTCTCCTTTACGAAGCTCTCGGCGAACCGATAAGCGCCGAGTATTCGCTCAGCTGTAACGGTCCTGGTGATGACGGTCTTCTGACTTATGACGGGTTTATCGTGTTTACCTATCGCGAAGACGGAGTGGAAACCGTGTTTGACGTTATGTAAGCCGTTTTCTTTCCATATTTATGCTGTATGCTGCAGAAGAAAAAAGAGAGGCGGAGCTCCGCCTCTCTTTTTCTTCTGCAGTTCTTCATGGATCATTTCGCGGACCCGCTGCTCCCGGGTTCCTCCGTATAGACAGGATCGTACTCAAATTGTTTCCATCTCTGCGGCTCCATATCGAACATGTTTCTGGAATAACGCTTTTCCGACTGCGGATCGAAAATGTGTTCTTCTCCGTCCACAAACATATATGCCCAGCTGTGGACTCCGGCGCCGAACGTCTGCCCCGTGCTCACTCTCATTCGATACCCCAGAGGTCTCGCAAGCGCACAGAATACAGCCGCAAAGGATGAACAGTCGCCCTTTCCCCTTTTGAACATCGTCAGTGCTGCTTCAGGCCACCAGTCTTCCGTACCCCATTCATAATTCAAACCGCCCCCGGGACTGAAATGACTGACCGAGTATAAATACACTGTCTTCAGTTTTTCCTCCCGGGACATCCCGGGAAGCAGGATCTCCTCCAGGACCGCACTGACGTACCCGTCAAGTTCGGTGATACCGCTGGTATACTTTCCTTCCCGATCAAACAAAAAGCCGCTGTATTCCCTGTCCACCACATACATTCCGCTCTCGTCGACCCAGTACAGATCATTTTCTGCCCACCGAGGGCCCGGCTCCGCAAGGATCCTCGTCTGAAACTCTGTCCACACTTCCCCTTCAGATCCCGTCTCGACCGAATGGTCTGTCGCCGCCTCGGCAAGAGCGCACAGTGCAGTTTCATCTTCCGGATAATCCATAAACAGCAGGCGTATTTCTGCCGGAATGGCGTCAGGAGCGGACTCCCGGTCCAGGATGCTGTTCATGAGCAGTATGAATTCTTTATATGTGATAAACTGATCCCTGCCGCTGTTCATATTTACGGTATAGTTCAGCCACCCCTTCTCAGCAGCAAGACACACCGCTTCATAACAGGCATCTTCGGAAGATACATCCGAAAAAATATACGTGCCTGCCGGCTTTGGAAAACAGCCGCTCAGACATTGATACAGCTCTCCATAGGTCACTCTGTCCCCGGGATCGGCAGAGCTGTCCGAAAGGATCCCATAGCGGCGCATCCGTTCTATCCCTTCGATCCACCGCACTTCCTCACTGTCCGCAGCGCTCTTCCCCGTTTTTTCAGGGTCTGTCAGCAGTGCGCCGAACATCCCGGCCACATCTCTCAGGCTCACGTACCTGTCCATTTCAAATCTGCCGTTTTCATCGGGTGAGACATATGCCCTGTGTTCTGTCGGACTTCCCAGTTTTACACAGCATTGCTGAAAAAGAGAGACCGGCGCCGGATCCCCGGGCGTATAAACATTTCCCTCCGGATCCGTCCATCCCCAGCAGTACAAGCCTTCTTCAGGCTGAACAGAAAGCAGTTCCTCCAGTTCTTCGATGCCGGCTTCCAGCGTCGTTCCGTCATGGTAGACGAGCAGGATCTCCGTATCAGCGGGAAGCTCAGCGGTCTCTGCGCTTTTTCCGGTACATGCGGCCAGAACGAGGATGGATGCTACGAACGCCAGAATGACGATAAATCTGTTGACAGTATCTCTCATGGGTGGTTGACCTTCCGCTTTTCTGATGACGATTTATGTTATCATTTCTTGTTTTCCATTGTCAATTGCCTTGCCGGTTTATTATGCGGGGAACATCCGGATTCTGTGTTTATCTCTCCATTTCGTTCCAGGATGGCTCTTTTTTCAAATATAGCCAATGTTCGTTCATCCGTGTCAAGGAAATTTAGCTAAAAATACATATTGTATTTGAAAGCCTTTTCTGCTAAACTGTCCCCATCTAAAAAACAGGTGTCTTTATTTTGAGGACACATTAAGGAGTTTTCTATGAAAGTTGCTGTTTTGGGGTTTGGCACCGTCGGCGTCGGCGTCTATGAGATGCTGAAAAACGCTCCGGCTCTTGAAGCAGGTCCGGTACTTGTCCGTCCTGGAAAGGAGGACACCGGTTTCAAGGTGAGTTCGATCGCGGCGATCACCTCCGATCCGGAAGTAGGGGCAGTCGCGGAAGTGATGGGCGGCACGCATCCCGCATATGAATATGTCTCCGCCGCACTGGAAGCCGGGAAGCATGTGGTGACCTCCAACAAAGCCCTTGTTGCCGCATACGGCCCCGAACTGGCAAAACTCGCTGCTGATCACGATGTTGCCTTTCTGTTCAGTGCCGCCTGCGGAGGCGGTGTCCCCTTCCTGCATAACATCGCACTGGCGGTGGAAAGCGACCGCATCAAAAGCCTTGGCGGCATCCTGAACGGGACCACCAACTTTATGCTTGACGCTATGCAGAGTCGTTTCATGTCCTATCCTGACGCGCTGGCGGAAGCGCAGGCGCTCGGCTATGCTGAGGCGGACCCCACCGCAGATGTTTCCGGTCTGGATGCGCTCCGGAAAATCATGCTGGCCTGTGCGGTAGCCTATGGCCAGCTTCCGGATGAAGGTCTGTGCCGGGAAGGCATCGAGAGCATCACGGCAGATGATGTGAATCATTTTCAGTCCAAAGGTCTGACCTGCCGGCTTGTGACCTCCGGAGGTCTCTCGGAGAACGGCAGTCTCTTTGCCTATATCGAGCCTGTCCTCTTTCCTGCAAGCGCTCCTGAATGCTCCGTCCTGAAGAATTTCAACATGGCGAAATACGACGGAGAAAACGCCGGCCGCATCGTTCTGATGGGACAGGGTGCCGGCAGATGGCCTACCGCCTCGGCAGTTGTCCGGGACCTGTGCGATATCCTTCACGGGCGCAGGATCATGATGAAGCCGGATTGCCTTCGGGTTGCGGCGGACAACTCTTCCTGTGCACACAGCTATTACGTGCGTCTTCCCGAGAGCGAAATATCCCGGCTTCCTGTTGAAAAAGCGGAATGCTTTGAAGGAGTCGCCCGCGTGATCACGAAACCGCTCTCCGTGCTGGAGATGCACCAGATCGCAGCTGAACTGAGAAAGGAAGGCGGCAGCCTGTTCTTTGCCGCTCTGGGTGAGTAAAGGAATGCTGAAAACAGTCAAATTCGGAGGTTCCTCTGTTGCAGGAGCCGATCAGTTCCGGAAAGTCAAGGCCATCGTGGAGTCAGATCCTTCCCGGCGTATCGTGGTTGTCTCCGCCGCCGGAAAACGCTTTCCCGATGACCACAAACTCACTGATCTGCTTTACCTGTGTCATGCCCATCTGCAGTACGGAGTGTCCTGTGATGAGATTTTCGCGGATATCCGGAGCCGTTTCCTTTCAATCCGGGATGAACTCGGGCTCTCATCGGACATCGGCATGGAACTCGATGCGCTCCGTTCCCGCCTGAACAAGGATTTCAGTGTAGACGAGCTCGTCTCCCGGGGAGAGTATTTCACCTCCCGGCTGATGGCGGAATATCTCGGATATGTTTTTGTGGATGCCGCCGACTGTGTGTTCTTCAATTTCGAAGGTCAGATCGACCGGGAACAGACAGACGCCGCTCTGAAAGAGGCCCTTGAGAAATACGGACGGATCGTGATCCCCGGTTTTTACGGGCGGCTGCCCTCCGGAAAAATCAAGGTAATGTCCCGCGGCGGAAGCGATATCTCCGGAGCTCTTGCCGCCGCAGCTACCGAGTCGGATATCTATGAAAACTGGACGGATGTTTCCGGTATCCTGATGGCTGATCCCAGGATCGTCGAAAACCCGCGTTCCATCGCCCATATCACCTACAGTGAACTGAGAGAGCTGGCATTTATGGGCGCCTCCGTTCTCCATGAGGAGTCGATCCTCCCTGTACGGGAAAAAGGTATCCCGCTGAATATCCGCAACACCAACTGCCCCGACCATCCCGGAACGATGATCGTGGACAAAGTGGAAGACGAAGCCGAGCAGGCCCGCTTTCTGACCGGCGTGACCGGAAGAAGAGGTTTTCAGGTGCTCACGGTGCATCGGCATGATATGAACCTGAGCCGTACTCTTTCCCGTGCGTTGGCCATTTTCGACCGCTATCACATCAATGTAGAGCATATCACGCTGGGACTGGATTCCTTCGCTCTGGTCGCGTCAGCTTCCTCTCTCGGGGAAAATCTCTATGAGATCCTTTCAGATATGAAGAAGGAATGCCATGCTGAAGACATTGAAGTCCGCGATAACATCGCTCTCGTAGCGGCCGTAGGCAGAAAGATGTCCGCACGTCTCGGCACCTCGGGTGAGATCTTCAACGCGCTTGGCATGAACGGAGTGAATATCCGCACCATAGCCCAGGGTTCTGATGAGCTTTCCATCATCATCGGCGTAGACAACAGTGACTATGAGACCGCAGTCCGTGTACTTTATGAAGGCTTTGCCGGATAATCGAATAAAGGAGAGAAAAACATGAAAGAACTGAACATTGCTGTTCTGGGTGCCACAGGTGCTGTGGGCCAGGAGATGCTCAAGGTCCTCGCAGAATATGATCTGCCTGTCAAAAAGCTTCTTCCGCTCGGCAGTGCGAGAAGCGCCGGAAAGAAAATCCTTTTCAAGGGAAAAGAGATCGCTGTGGAGGAAGCCACTGATTCCAGTTTTGACGGAATGGATTATGTTCTCGGCGCAGTTGAGGGAGATATGTCACAGCAGTTTGCTCCTGCCATCAAGGCCAGCGGAGCCGTGTATATCGATAACAGTTCGGCTTTCCGGCTCGATCCGGATGTGCCTTTGGTCGTTCCCGAGGTCAACGGCGAGGATGCCTTCAAAAACTCCGGCATCATTGCCAATCCGAACTGCTGCACGATCATCGCTCTGATGGCCGTAGCCGGGATCGAGAAGCTTTCCCGCATCGAAAAGATGGTGGTCTGCACCTATCAGGCTGTGTCCGGAGCAGGTACTGCGGGCATCGGAGAACTGGAGAGCCAGATGAAAGCGCTCGCCGCAGGTGAAAAACCGGAAGTGAAGACTTTCGCCACCCAGATCGCGCTGAATGTCATCCCCTTCATCGACGCTCCCTATGGCAACGACTACAGTAAGGAAGAGATGAAGATGCAGAACGAAGGCCGGAAGATCCTCCATGATCCGGAACTCAAGGTGAACTGCACCTGTGTACGCGTGCCTGTCATGCGTTCCCATTCCATCGCTGTAACGCTCCGTACCGAGCATAAAGTGGATATCGAAAGCGCAAAGAAAGCGGTAGCTGCTTTCCCCGGATGCAGACTGATCGAGGATTATGAAGGAAGATGCTATCCCACTCCGCTTGATACGACCGATCAGGATCTCGTATGGGTCGGCAGGATCCGACAGGATCTGACGGATGATAACGGTATCACGCTCTGGTGCTGCGGTGACCAGATCCGGAAGGGTGCTGCGAGCAATGCTGTCCAGATCCTGAAACTGCTTGCGGAGAAAGCATAAAGCCAGCCGATATACAATACACGAAACCGGAAGAGATGATCGAGAAAAATCCTCTCTTCCGGTTTTTCCTGTGAAACGGAACCCTTTTGCGTTCCGTCTTATTGAATGTCCGGCGATCCTGACGGTCCCGGACAGGAAAAGGAGGATTCTGATATGAAAAGAACAATCATCACCGCTTCGATCGTGCTGGCAGGTGTTCTGGCTCTGAGCCTCAGCGCCTGCGGAGCCGCTCCATCCGCTTCTGCGGGGAGAAATGACGGAACGCTCTCGGAAATCACCGTCTCCGCTTCCAGCACTGTGCGCCTTGTGCCCGATAAAGCGACCATATCCTTCGGTGTGACGACGCAGGAACTGCGTGCGGATCTCGCCCAAAGCAAAAACAGCGAAGCAGTGAAGAAGGTGATCGAAGTCCTGACTTCACACGGTGTCGAGGAAAAAAGCATCCGTACGACAAATTACAGCATGTACCCCCAGTATGACTGGTCAGAAGGCGGAGAACAGCGCGTCATCGGATACAGTGTCCATACGGCGATGTCCGTTCAGGACCAAAACGTCGAAGAACTGGGAAGTCTTCTTTCTGCCTGCGTGGAGGCGGGGATCAACAATGTGGACAGTGTGAGCTTCCTCTGCAGCGGTTATGATGAAGCATACTGCCAGGCCCTGGAACAGGCGGTGGCGGATTCACGGAAAAAGGCTGAAACGCTTGCTGCGGCAGCCGGGAAAACGCTGAATGAGGTCCTTGTCATCACCGAGGGCTGGCAGGATGCCTCTGCGCGCTACGGCCGGTCGCTCAACTCTTCCGCTGTTTTCGCGAAGGAGTCCGCCATGGATGCAGGAGCTCCTTCCATCCAGCCGGGCGAGACCGAGATCACGGCAAACGTGACGGTAACATACAGGATGGGATGACTTTCCCATAAACAGAAAAGAGGTCCCGTGCTTCAACACGGGACCTCTTTTTTTCATGCGACCAGATTGTTCACCCATTTTCTGCTCCTGAGGAAGAAATAACCGATCACACATTTGATCAGTTCCAGTCCCTGTATGATGCAGTACATCGGAAGGATGTGCATACCGGTGAAACGGGAGAGGATAAAGGCGGCCGGGATGCAGAGCACCCATACATACACACTGTCGAAAAGGAAGGTGATGACCGTCTTTCCACCGGAGCGGAGCGTAAAATAGCAGGTGTTCGTGAAGGCGAAGAACGGCATAAGGCAGGCGGAGACCGTAATCATCTGCGCCGCGAGCGTCCGGACTCCGTCCGTCGTATTGTAGACTCGCGGGATCTGGGGAGCAAGCAGCACCATCACTCCTCCCAGCAGCGTGCAGAGAGCGACCGAGAACGCGATCAGTTTGCGGTCTTCGTCCACGGCCTTTTCCAGTTCTCCTGCGCCGAGATGCTGGCCGACAATGATCGAAATAGTCGCTCCCATTGCGAAGAAAGCGCAGAAAAACAGGTTGGAAACCGTCGAGGAAATGTTGACCGCTGAGATCACCTCCAGCCCGCGCAGCGAGTAACACTGATTCATGACCGTCATCCCGCCGGACCACAGCAGTTCGTTGGCAAGAAGCGGCAGGCCGGCTTTTGACACATCCCGGATCAGGCTTCCGGGCACCCGGAGCGTGGAATACAGATGATCCGTGAATGCCGGTCTCTGCCTTCCCGCGTGCGTGACGCCGATGATGATGGCACATTCGCAGATCCTTGCCAGTACCGTGGCGATCGCGGCCCCGGTTACACCCAGCGCAGGTATGCCGAGTTTTCCAAAAATAAGGATATAGTTCAGAACAAGGTTCACCAGCACTGCCGTGATCCCCGCACGCATAGGCAGGAGCGTTCTTCCGGTATCGCGCAGGGTCCCGGAGTAGACCTGGACTGCCGCAAAGGGGATCATCTGCAGCAGCATGACCCGCAGATACGCCTTTCCATATATGAAGGCCGCCTGCAGATCCAGGCCTTCTTCTCCCTCATGCAGGAAGAGGGCGATCAGCCGCTCATGAAACAGCAGCAGGATCGCTCCGGCTATCAGGACGATTCCTCCTGCCAGCCAGATCTTCAGGCGCATCGTGGCGCGGACGCCTTCATGGTCACCTTTCCCGCAGTACTGTGCCGTAAAGATCCCCGCACCGGCAACCGCCGCGAAAAGGCACAGGTTGAACACGAAAAAAAGCTGGTTGACGATAGCTACGCCGGACATCGGTTCTGTCCCGACCTGTCCGACCATGATGTTATCAAGCAGATTGACGAAATTTGTTATGACATTCTGGATGAGGACCGGGATCATGACTGAAAACAGTCTGTGGTAAAACGCCCGGTTTCCGATCAGCGAGCGAAACTTCATTATCCTCCGAACCGGCTCCGTCCAATCCCGGAACCCGCAAAAATCCGCAGCCGCACGATGCAGCTGCGGATTTTGATTTCTTATTCTGTGCTTTTATTCTGCCGTGTAGTTGTCAAAATAACCCTGGATATAGACGATCGGCGTCCCTTTGTCTCCGCTTCCGGAGGTGAGGTCGCACAGTGATCCGATCAGATCGGTCAGGCGACGGGGTGTTGTCCCTTCGGAGACCATCTTTCCCACCAGATCATCATCTTTTTTGCGGATCTCCTGGCGGATGGCCTGACGGAGTTCTTCTCCGGAGAGGTCTGCAAAATCATTGTCTGCAAGGTATTTGAGCTTCAGTTCGTTCGGGGTGCCCTCCAGACCGGCGGTATATGCCGGGGAAACGACCGGATCAGCCAGTTCCCAGATCTTTCCGACAGGATCTTTGAACGCGCCGTCCCCGTAGACCATCACTTCAACATGCCTGCCTGTTTTTTCCAGAACGATATCCTGGATCCGGTCCACCAGATCCTGGCAGTCGCGCGGGAAGAGTTTCACGGACTCTTCGGTCGCTTTATTTGAACCGAGCAAGCCGTACTTTTCATTGAAGCCGCTGTCATTGATCGGGGCAGTCATGATCTCATCCAGCCCGAACACACGCTCTGCTCCGGCCTTTTTCAGAAGCCGTTTGGTCCTCTCGCGGGTATGGATATCACAGCAGAGCACATTCCCGGTGTAATTGAGGATCGCGCGGCAGTCGTTTGCAAAAACCACCTCGCACTCCGCTCCGCACTCCCGGATCAGATCGGAATAATACTCGACATAGTCGATGCCGGTGAAACGGTGTTTGGTGTATCCGAAGAGTTCACGGTATTTTGCAAGTGTAAGCACGTCCCTGTAGGGATCAACGCCCTTCTCATCCATCAGATCCACATCAATCAGGTGGTTCCCCACTTCATCCGAAGGATACGAGAGCATCAGGATCACCTTTTTCGCCCCTTTGGCGATGCCGCGCAGGCAGATCGCAAAACGGTTGCGGCTCAGGATGGGGAAAATGACCCCGATCGTTTCTCCGCCGAGTTTTTCGCTCACATCCAGTGCGATATCGTCCACACCGGCATAGTTTCCCTGTGCCCTGGCTACTATCGCTTCGGTCATTGCAATGACGTCACGGTCCCGGATAGTCAGTTCTCCGTTCTTCTCCGCCTCAAAAACGCAGTCCGTCACGATTTTCGCAATATCATCTCCGCTGCGGATGATCGGAGCGCGGATGCCTCTTGAGGATGTTCCAACCATACGGCTCATATTCTTACCCTCTTTAATCATTTAAATTGATTTGAAACAAACAACAAAGGAGAGTATACACCTATCTGAAACAGTTGTAAAATACTTTTTTCAGAATTCGCCGTCCTTCAGTACTTCCGTGATCGTCTCGACCTGATCCTGAACAAGGGTGAAAACAGAAAATCCCGTATAGTCAAGCTGTCCGTCTTCCGCACCGGGCTCCAGGCAGCTGGGGCCGTAGTCCTGATACTCCGGATATCCGATCGCCTCGTACAACTCCTCCACCGTTTCGCCGATCAGTGCCAGGGCGATCGCATATTTCTCTTCATCGAAGGCCGTCTCCGGTTCCGCGCTCGGCTCCGGTTCCGGTTCCTCTTTCTGTGCAGGAGCTTCCGGAGCAGGGTCCGGTTTTGCCGTCTCCTGTGTCTGCGCAGGCGCCGGAGTTTCTATAACGACGGCCGGTTCATGCTTCGCTCCGCCGCATCCGGCAAGCAGCAGCATCGTCAGGCACAGCACGATCAGGATCTTCGTTTTTTTCATAAGTTTTTCCCTCCATTTGATCTATTCAGACATAGCGGACGTACGTCCACCCGCGCAGTTCCTCATATCTCTTCATATACATATCCAGTTCCGGACCTCCTGAGGTCCTTCTCCGCATCATCAGTTCCGCATCGCAGATGTAAGGGACCTCATCGATGATGATCTCGCACCATCCGTGCGGTTCCCTGTCTCTGCCCACGCTGCCGCTGTAGACCACCGCGTTATAGCCCAGTGACCGGGCAAACATACAGAAAGTTCCCGCATAGCAGTAGCAGTTTCCCTTTCCCGTTGAGAGCATCACATAGGCCGCTTCCGGGGCATAGGTGGTGTCGCCGTATTTGTAATAGGTCCGCCGCAGATAGGTGAAGGATGAAATGGTATATTCAAACAGTTCGTGCAGGAGTTCCTCGCGGGTCATTCCTTCGGAATAGAGACTGTCGATCACTTCGTACACGAGCGCATCAAGCTCCGCATTCCCGCTCGTGTAGATCCCGTCCGGGCCAAAACGGAAGCCGTCTTCCTCCGTATTGCGGAGGATATGCCCGCCCTCATCGATGCGGTACATTCTTGCCCCGATCAGGGTGAACCCTTCCGGCAGCGTCTCCAGCGGTTCACTCGTATCCCATTTCTCATGCTCTCCGGAGTAGGAACAGGTATGGCTGACCGCAGCTTCCGCCAGAGGAAGATAATACGCATCTCCCGGCATGTACTCCAGCATTCCGCCGATCTGCCCTTCCGCTGTCTCCGGAGCATTATCCCTGCCAAGCACTTTATTCATCAGGCGGACTGCATCGATACGGGTGATCTGCTGCTCCGGCCGCATACGGCCTTCTCCTTCGATCCAGCCTCTTTCCACCGCTGTGCAGAAAGCACCGTAGTTATCACTGCCCTCCCGGACATCGGGAAAAGAACAGTCCTTCTCCGCCGGCGGGAAAAAGGCTGCCAGCATCCGTATCAGTTCTCCGCGGGTAATGCTCTCCTCCGGATAAAAGCGGCTTCCATCCAGGATCCCGAGCGTTTTCAGCGCTGCTGCCGGAAGGGCGTAAACAGAGTCTTCACCGATATTCGGATACCATGATTCCGGTTCCGGATGCTCCGCGAGAACGGACCAGATCATCCGCACGGCATCTCCCGCGGTCAGATCGTCATCCGCATGGAAGAATCCGTGTTCATCCGCAAAAAGATACGGCACATGATGGACCGTATCCAGGGAAACGATATAGCGCGCGGTATACTCCTCTGTCGCAGCTGCGGTGATCATCGCAGGCTGGAGCAGCGCACCCCGGCTGTCCTCCCACCCGAGGAAGGTATGCCCCTCGACTTCCGGCGGCGTATCCAGTTCCACCGGTTCGTTGATCAGCGTGGTGATCATCTTCCGTGTCCCGTCATAATAATTCAGCGTAACGGTGACACTGTAGTTCTCCCAGATGTAGTTCTCGTATTCGATCGTTTTATAATGATCTGTCAGCAGGATGCTCCCGCCGACAAGTACGGATGCCAGAAGTGCGATCAGAAGGATGATCCATGTCCTTTTTCGCTTTCCTGCTGACGCTCCTGTTTTTTTGCTCATGTCGTTTTGTCTCTTTTCCTTACGCGGCATCGTACCGCATATATCCTCCCTCGTTCCCGCAGAACACGGCGATCTCCCCGACCTCCTGCACAGGGATCCAGGCCGAGATCTCCACCCTGCCTTCCTCCGGAAACAGTACCGCCGCTTCACAGCATACCTCTCCGCACAGGAAATAAGCCGGCATCGATGCATCGACCGCGCTTTCCGGGAGAGAACATGTCAGCTTCACCATTTCCCTCGATGAGGGGGTCTTTCCCTTTTCTGTCTGAACGGAAACGGTTCCGCCCGGCAGAGCTGGCGGGATCTCCCGCAAGGGTGCCGGATAAACAGCCATGTTCTTCACCAGATAGTCCAGATTGCGTTCGACCAGTTCGATCATCACCATAGAGGTCTCTTCCGTCTCCATCCGGGCGAGATCATACGAGGTCGATCGGGAAAACTGTGCTCTCTCGAAGCATTCAGCAAGATACGGATACAGCGAAACGCCGAATGAATCCCTCCAGCAGAGGAGTGTGCCGACACCGTCCGGATTTTCCGTATCGATGCTGACAGCATTTCCCCCGTTGGGATCCTTTTCCGTGCGATAGGAGAATCCGGGAGCATAAGACCAGTCCTGTTCCCGGAAGGAACCGGCAGGATAGAGCATCTCATAAAGATCTCCGGTATGGTCCGGACCCGGATCAAAGACAGATGAATAAAACGCGGAAGCTCTTCCGCCCGCCGCGAGGAGACAATCCGCCGCAAGCGCTGCCCCTCTTGCATTCCAATGGGAGTCCGTTTGAAAATACAGGATCTCCCTCTCCGCTCCGAATTTGTCGAAGAGGTTTACATAATTTATTCCGGACCTGTTCAGAAGTGCAGCGATCCGTTCCGCGTTCGAGCGTTCATGAGAGCCTGCGATCGAACCAGGCATGTGCTCCGGATAGAGGCTGTTCTTATTCGGAGCGACCGTAAAGACGAACACGGCCCCTTTCGCTTCTGCATATTCCTGCATGAGGGCAAGGTTCCTTACAGCCGCGTCCAGCTGCTCCTGCCGCAGTCCGATCCCGCGGTAGTCGTCCAGGCTTTCCCGGTAATAAAGCCAGTCATCTCTCCCCAGGATCACTTTTTCCTCCGCCGAGGAACGGAAGAGCCGTGCCTGTACCGCTGACCAGGCAGTCGCGAATTCCTGCCGCAGGGCAAAATGGTCCGCTGTCCAGTCAGCCGCTTCATTAAGCACCTCCACATTCAGGATGCCCTCCCTGGTACGCAGGGACGGCGTCCGGGAAAGGACCTCGTTCGCGGCCGCCTCCGAAGGGCCGAATACCGCAATCCCGAGCGAAGGGACAAGACACAGCAGAAAAAACAGACTGATATATAGTGTTTTCAGCACGTTTCTTTTCAAGCGTGAACTCCTAAAACTGGAAATAGATAAACGGACTGAAGCCGCCGCGGGCCAGGGCAAAGATGCAGAGGGCAAACAGCAGCAGGCTGCAGATGATCCCCGCCGCTTCAGCCGCGGTGCTCTTCTTTTCCAGCGCTGCGCACCAGTCCCGGATCTTCGGTGCCAGATTTCCGGCAAAAATGATCCCGACGGCGAGGATAGTGACCGTTGAAACCGGAAGGAGATCCTGCAGTCTGAATCCCCCTTCCAGCGTTGTTCTGAAGCGGAACATGGAAGCGATGATCTGTCCGCCCTGAGCAAGATCCTTTGCCCGGAAGAGGACAAAAAGCAGCATGACAGCCAGCAGGGTGTAGATCCGGTTGATGATTCGTCCCGCGCGGCTTTTTGACAGCCGGTCAACAGGAAGGATCCCCGCATTTTCCAGATTGCTCAGCACACCGTGGAGCACTCCCCAGACCACAAATGTCCAGTTGGCCCCATGCCAGATCCCCGTGCACAGAAAAACGATCATCCGGTTCAGATAGGTCCTGATCCTGCCATTCCGGCTCCCGCCCAGCGGGATATAGACATAATCCCGGAACCAGGAGGAAAGCGTGATATGCCAGCGGCGCCAGAAATCCCGTATGGAAGCTGCACCGTACGGGAAGGCAAAGTTTTCCGCGATCCGGAAACCGAAGATCCGGGCAAGCCCCACCGCCATATCGCTGTATCCTGAGAAATCATAATAGATCTGCAGCGCATAGCAGATCCCTGCCAGCCATGCGAGCCGCCAGTCGAGCGTCCCTCCGCCCGGCATGGCAAACACCGCGTCCGTGATCCTTCCCGCTTCGACTGCGATGATCACCTTTTTGGCCAGTCCTGTGATGAACCGCCTCACGCCGGAAGCCGTAAGATCGGCGGAAGTATGGCGTCCGCTCAGCTGCGGAGAAAACGAGCTGAAGCGGAGGATGGGTCCCTGAATGAGCTGCGGGAAAAAGGCCATGAAAAGAAGCAGATCGAGGAAATCCTCCGTTCCGCTCTTCGGATCCCGGTATGTGTCGATCACATACGACATTCCCTGAAATGTGAAGAATGAAATACCCAGCGGGAGAATGATGCCCGTCAGCGGGATTGACGCGGAAAATGCCGCGTTCAGATTGCTCAGCAGAAAATCGGTGTATTTGAAGACCGCCAGCACCGTCAGGTCCAGTACGACAGTCACTGCAAGCACCGCTTTTCTCCGGCGGACCGGCTTCATCAGAAGTCTGCCCGCCGTATAGCTGATCAGGACCGAGAGAAGGAACAGCGGAACGTAGATCAGCTGCCCGAAAGCGAAAAACAGCAGGCTCGCTGCCGCCAGCACCCAGTTTTTTATTCGATTGCTGCGAATGATCCTGTCTGCTGCGTACAGGACCGGCAGGAAGAAGAAGAGGAAAACCGGAGAGGAAAAGTTCACTTTTTGCGTCCCTTTTCAAAAAAGCTGAACATACGGAGCAGACTCAACAGCCTGTACGCAGGACCGCTGGCTCCGTATGCCGTCGTACATTTCCAGGGTCATCAGACCACCTGGAAAAGGTAAAATTTCAGATAATCCGTCTCCGGAACGTTCCACAGGATCGGGTGATCCGGAGCCTGCTGACGGGCTTCTATCTGTTTGAGTTCCACGCCGGCGTCCGCCGCCGCGGTTCGAAGCATCCGGCAGAAACGTTCCTGCGGCATGAAATGGCTGCAGGAGGCCGTGGCGAACAGACCTCCCCGCGGGAGAAGTCTGAGAGCCCGGGTATTGATCTCCCTGTACCCTCTCTCTGCGTTTTCGGCCGTCTTTCGCGACTTCGTAAACGCAGGCGGGTCAAGGATGATGAAATCATACGGTTTCGTGCCGGATGCAGCAAGTTCCGGCAGAAGATCGAAGACATCCGCTGTGATGAGATCGATCCTGTCAAGAAGGCCGTTGCGTTCTGCGTTGTCCCTGGCCATTTCCACTGCGCTCCGGGAGATATCCACTGCCGTGACATGCTTTGCTCCGCCCTTTGCCGCATTGAGCGCAAACGAACCGGTATGTGTAAAGCAATCAAGAACTGTCCGGCCTGCTGCAAGCTTCGCTACCGCAAGACGGTTGTATTTCTGATCAAGGAAAAAGCCTGTCTTTTGTCCGTTTTCCACGTCGACCGCATAATAGATGCCGTTCTCGCAGATCTCCGTGAAGGTGCTGTCATCTTCGGGCGGATCATACCAGCCCTTTCCCTGTTCGAGCCCTTCATGGATGCGGAGGGCGATGTCATTCCGCTCATAGATCCCGCGGAGAGCGGCACCGTCTTTCCGCAATTCTTCGAGCAGAAGAGGAAAAACCGTATCCCGGATCTTCTCCATACCGGCCGACACCGTCTGCACAACGAGGATGTCCGAGAAACGATCCGCCGTCAGTCCCGGAAAACCGTCGGATTCTCCGAAGATCACCCTGCAGCACGAAAGGTCATGCGGCATCACGGTTTTCCGGTAATCCCACGCATAGCGTACACGGCGGCGCCAGAAATCCCCGTCGAAACGGTCATTGGCATTCCGGGAGATCAGCCGTATCCGTATCCTGCTGTTTCGCGAGAGAAACCCGCTTCCAAGATATCTTCCTTTTTCGCTGACCGCATCGACGATGCTTCCGTTTTCACAGTCGTCTCCGGACAGGACCTCCCCTTCATAGATCCAGGGATGCCCTCCGTTTACCCATCTCGCCCCTTTTTCACTGATAATGAAACGGGGAAAGTCTCTCTCTGCTTTCATGCTCTCTCCAGGTTCCGCCGGAAAGGCATCCTATTCATACAGAGCCAGGAATTCTTCCAGGCAGATTTCGTTCTCCATGATGTATGTTGCCGCTTCCACCCCGACATAACGGTAATGCCAGGGTTCATAAATGATACCTGTCACGCTGTTCTTTGCCTCATCCGCACTGAGGCCGCTTTTGTTTTTCGGATAGCGCACAATAAAGCCGTATTCCTGGCAGTGTTCGCTCATCCATTGGTAAAGCGCGGTTTTTTCCAGAACCGTCCAGTCTTTCGGATCGTAATACTGGTCTGTGATATCGCATACCAGACCCGTCTGATGTTCACTGGTACCGGGAGGAAGGACGATCGTAGCCGCCTGTTCGGGCGTGTAGCCCTGGCTGATCTTCCGGTTGTACAGATACTGCTGGGTAGCATAATCCCGATAGCCGGAGGAGAGGAAAACGCTGAGTCCTTCCGCTCTTGCCGCAGCGACGAAGGCTTTCATCGGTTCGATGATACGGGTGTCAAACTGCTGTCCCTCCAGCGTCTCGATCTCAGGAGGGGCATATGTCTCGATCGAATGATCTGCGTTGGCAAGGATAAACTCCCATCCGGAAACATCCACATCCGGCGGTGCAGGCAGGCCGAGGGCCGCAGCGCGTCCTTCCGGACTTTCCGGGTCTGGAGCGGAGACCGGAGCTGTTTCTGCTGTTTCTTCAGGGGCAGGGGTCTCCTGCTGCGGCTCCGGCACAGGCACCGTGACCTCCACCGTGACAGTGACCTCCACGGGCTGCGCATCCCGCATCAGGCGGGCCGGATCATAATTCCGGACCGTGCTGATCAGCACGAAAACAAACAGGGCCAGCAGCACGATCCCCGTGATCAGTCTGAGAATACGATTGTTCTTCACGATCCTGTACTCCTCCTAGAAAGTTCCTCTGAGAGTATAACAAATATCCCTTCCGGAATGCAATGCTTATTTATGAACACAGCCGTGCTTTGCCGGCATCTTCCCGGAAGAACAAAAAGAGCAGGAACACATCGGTGCTCCTGCTCTTTGATGAACTGCAGAATTACTCGTTGATGCCGATGACAACACCGGAACCGACGGTACGGCCACCTTCACGGATAGCGAAACGAAGGTTCTTCTCGATGGCGATCGGGGTGATCAGTTCGACGTCCATGTCAACGTTGTCGCCGGGCATGCACATCTCAACGCCTTCGGGCAGGGAGATGACGCCGGTAACGTCAGTGGTACGGAAATAGAACTGAGGACGATAGTTGTTGAAGAACGGGGTGTGACGGCCGCCTTCTTCCTTGCTCAGGACGTAGACCTGACCCTTGAACTTGGTGTGAGGATGGATGCTCTTCGGAGCAGCCAGGACCTGGCCACGCTCAACGGACTTCTTGTCGATACCACGGAGGAGGCATCCGACGTTGTCGCCGGCCTCAGCATACTCGAGGGTCTTGTGGAACATCTCGGTACCGGTAACGACGGTCTCAGTGCTCTCGTCCTTCAGGCCAACGATCTCGACCTTGTCGCCGATCTTGACACGGCCACGCTCAACACGGCCGGTAACGACAGTGCCGCGTCCGGAGATCGTGAACACGTCCTCAATGGGCATGAGGAAGGGCAGATCGGACTTACGCTCCGGGGTCGGGATCCAGGAGTCGACAGCGTCCATGAGTTCCTTGATGCAGGCATACTCGGGGGCGTTGGGATCGGTGGACTCGGAAACGAGCGCGTTCAGAGCGGAACCGCGGATGATCGGGGTGTCATCGCCAGGGAAGCCGTAGAAGTCGAGCAGCTCGCGAACTTCCATCTCGACGAGCTCGAGGAGCTCCTCATCGTC
>JAGBQR010000039.1 GCA_017632775.1 Oscillospiraceae bacterium
ATGAGCAGATCCTTCATGGAGAAAGCCGACGACTATTTCCTGGACCCGGCCCTCAATGCCATGCTCCACTCCTACACATTGAAAACCCGGACTCCTGTTGAGGACCTGCGAAGTTTTCTCATCGCACGGGGAAAGTCTCTTCAGAAGCTTCAGATGTTTTTCCGGGACTCAGAGGTACGGCTGCATCAGCTGAAAATCTTTCCTGAACTCTTCCCCGATCTCGTCATCAGTTCTTCTCTGGCCAACAATATCGAGATCAATTCCGCAGAGGCTACCAAAGGACAGGCGCTTGCCGCCCTGTGCGCCAAACTGGGGATCGACCGGTCAGCCGTCATGGCCTTCGGCGACGGACTGAATGATCTGGATATGCTTCAGTTTGCGGGCACATCGGTCGCAATGGGCAACGCAGATCCCCTGATCCGGAAAACCGCGGACTATGTCACCGTCTCGAACAACGACGCCGGACTGGCAAAAGCATTGTCCCGTTTCGGGCTCTGTTCATTATAGCATCCTGCATCAAAAACACTCCCGGCCCGCCGACTGGCCGGGAGTGTTTTTGATGCAGTGAAAGGCCTCATCGATCCAGATAGGCACAGGCGGCAAGCGCCGCGACGGATCCGTCCGCCACAGCTGTCGTCAGCTGGCGCACATCCTTTCTTCTGCAGTCTCCCGCTACGAAGATACCCGGAGTCCCGGTCAGACAGCGTTCATCCGAATCCGCATACCCTGCATCATCGAGTTTCGTTATCTCCGAGAAAGCCGTCAGATCCGGCCTGTGTCCGATCGCCACAAAGAGTCCTTCAAGAGAAATCCCGTACTCTCTGCCGTCCTGTTCGATCACGATGCCGTTCAGTTCTTCTTCTCCGAGCAGTTTCGTGATCGATGCGTTCAGTATGAATTCCACATTGCTCTTTGCTTTCAGAACATCCACGAGCCTTGCTTCACCCCGGAAGGAATCCCTTCTGTGGATAAGATAGACCTTTGCACACTTCTCACTGAGAAGGACTGCATCCTGAAGCGCGCTGTTGCCGCCTCCGTTGACCGCGACCGTTTTTCCGCTGTAAAACGCTCCGTCACACACCGCACAATAGCACACGCCGTTCCCGGTCAGTTCTTCTTCCCGTTCGACCCCAAGGGTCCTCGGTTTTGCACCGACAGCTACGATGAGCGCTCTGCCCTCAAAGACCGCACCGGATTCACAGATCACCGTTTTGACGGTTCCGCTGTCCTTTATCGAGACGACCTCGTCCAGTTCGACCTCCGCTCCCTGTTCCATAGCCTGCTCGAGCAGCCTGTCTCCAAGTTCAGTTCCGCTCACAGAGACATAGGAAGGAAAGTTTTCCACGCGGGGAGACCAGGTGATCTGCCCGCCGAAAGCGCTTTTTTCAATGACCAGCACCGATTTCCCCGCCCTGCACGCATATGTCGCCGCCGTGAGTCCGGCAGGGCCTCCGCCTACGATTATTATATCGAACATCTCTGTTTCCTCCCGATCATTCCGCTTCGTCGAGCTTTCCTGTGTTTGCGGCATGTTCCACCCAGATCCGCATCCCCTGTATAGACCGGTCGATGGCATTGATTTTTTCCAGTATGCCGTCAAAATCCTTCCGTTCATAATCGTTCACTCTGCCATCAACGGAAATCTCGATCAACCGGTTCTTTTCTTTCTCCATGGCATTGAGCGCAGCCAGGATCTCCACCGTGATCTGAGCAAAGTCCTTCAGAGAAGCTTCCGGGACATATTTCATGCCGATCGGGCATTCGTGCGTGCAGTAATAGTTGCACAGTTCCGGATTCTGATATCCCGTCTCCATCGTCAGCACCTCATCCGGGTGCGGGATGACTTTTCCGCTTTCGATCTTTTCGATCCTTTCCGGCGAGATATAGATCATGCGTTCACTCGCAGCTTCCCGGGTAAGTCCCTGTCCTTCACGGCTCAGCTGATAGATGTTTTTGTTCTCCCGCGTCGATCTTTTTCCCATCTGATCCACCTTCCATTTCTTCGGTTCCGATATGAACAGCAACGGGGTATCCGTCTTTCCTGCGGGTACCCCGTTGCATTCGCAGTTCTGTGTCCGATCAGGCGCGCGTGTTCAAAAATCCCTTGATTGCGCCGGCGCCTGCGTATTTCTCAAAACCCACACCGCGGATCACCACGAGAGTCGGGGCCTGTTTTACACCGTATGCCGCTGCCAGTTCAGCGTTCTCCTCTGCCATGATCTTTTCATAAGGAAATCCCGCCTTATCCATATAGGAACAGGCAATCCGGCAGTTGGGGCAGGTCGGCGTGGCAAACAGGATGTTCCTTTCGGCAGGCTCGACCTCTTTCACGGGCGGCTCGGCCTTCTGCTGCTCGCAGATCTCTCCGTCCGCGAGAGGACCTTCATGCCGGAGAACGGAATGGCCGATGTCGTACTCTTTCCGCTGTTTATACTCCTGTGCCTTGCCCACGTTCCAGTTCTGGACCGGACGGTAGTAGCCCGTGATCCGGCTGTATACTTCGGCAGTCTCTCCGCACTCGGGGCAGGTGAACTGTTCCCCGTTGAGATAGCCGTGGTTCCTGCAGACAGAGTAGGTCGGGGAAAGCGTATAGTACGGAAGCTTGTAGTTTTCTGCGATCTTTCGTACGAGATTCGCCGCGGCTTCCCAGCTCGGAAGCTTCTCTCCGAGGAAGGCATGGAACACCGTTCCCGAAGTATAGCGGGTCTGCAGATCGTCCTGAATGTCCAGAGCTTCAAAGATGTCTTCGGTGTAACCTACCGGCAGATGCGAAGAGTTGGTATAGTACGGAGTCCCGCCCGGTTCTGCCGCGGTGATGATATCGGGATAGGTTTCCACATCGTGCTTGGCAAGCCGATAGGAAGTCGATTCCGCCGGAGTCGCTTCGAGATTGTAGAGATCGCCGTACTTTTCCTGATAATCGCTCAAGCGCTCACGCATGTGATCCAGGACCTGCTTGGTGAATTCCTGGCATTTCGGATCTGTCATATCCGCACGGATCCACTTGGCGTTCAGTCCGGCTTCGTTCATACCCACCAGACCGATGGTGGAGAAATGGTTCGCGAATGTGCCGAGATATCTCTTCGTGTACGGATAAAGTCCCGCTTCCAGAAGCTTCGTGATGACATCACGCTTGGTCTTCAGTGAACGGGCGGAAAGATCCATGATCTTGTCCAGCCGTTTGTAGAAATCCGCTTCGTCCGCGGCCAGATAGGCGATCCGCGGCATGTTGATGGTGACAACGCCGATCGAGCCCGTGCTCTCTCCGGACCCGAAAAATCCGCCGGATTTTTTGCGCAGTTCGCGCAGATCAAGACGGAGGCGGCAGCACATGGAGCGTACATCCGAGGGTTCCATATCCGAATTGATATAGTTTGAGAAATACGGAGTTCCGTATTTCGCTGTCATCTCAAAGAGGAGCTTGTTGTTCTCAGTGGGAGACCAGTCGAAATCACGCGTGATGGAATAGGTGGGGATCGGGTACTGGAAGCCGCGGCCGTTGGCATCGCCTTCGATCATGATGTCGATGAACGCCTTGTTGACCATATCCATTTCCTTTTTGCAGTCCCCGTAGGTGAAGTCCATCTCTTTGCCCCCGACGATAGCGGGAAGATCCTTCAGGTCGGCAGGAACACTCCAGTCGAGCGTGATATTGGAAAACGGCGCCTGTGTGCCCCAGCGGGACGGCGTGTTGACTCCGTAGATGAAAGACTGGATGCACTGTTTGACTTCCTTCTGCGAGAGGTTATCGACTTTCACAAAAGGTGCGAGATAGGTGTCAAACGAAGAAAAAGCCTGGGCCCCGGCCCACTCGTTCTGCATAATGCCAAGAAAGTTCACCATCTGGTTGCAGAGTGTGGAGAGATGGCCGGCAGGAGAGGAAG
The DNA here is from genome assembly GCA_017632775.1 of Oscillospiraceae bacterium. GTDB lineage: Bacteria > Bacillota > Clostridia > Oscillospirales > Oscillospiraceae > Limivicinus. The sequence goes on from JAGBQR010000039.1 coordinate 3,885, forward strand.
TGATTTTTCCCGGAACGCCGCCCAGTCCTTCCTTGATCAGCTGCCGGAGGCTCCATCCTGCGCAGTAGCCCGTCAGCATGCTCAGGTCGTGCAGGTGGATGTCGCAGTTCCGATGCGCGTTGGCGATCTCCTGATCATACACCTCGCTGAGCCAGTAGTTGGCCGTGATCGCGCCGGAGTTGGAGAGGATCAGGCCGCCTACCGAATAGGTGACGGTGGAGTTTTCTTTTACACGCCAGTCTTCGATCTTGAGGTACTTATCCACAGTCTCCTTATAGTCCAGATAGGAGGATTTGGTGTTGCGGAGTTTTTCCCTCTGCTTGCGGTACAGGATATACGCCTTAGCAACGCTCTCGTAACCGCCGCGGGAAAGCACCGCTTCCGCGCTGTCCTGAATATCTTCCACCGCGATCTTCTCATCGCGGATCTTCGGCAGGAAGTCTGCAGAAACTTTCAGCGCAAGGAAGTCGATGACATCCTCGTTATAGTTCGTATCGGTGGCATCAAACGCTTTTCTGATCGCGTCTGCAATCTTGCTGATATCGAATTCTACGACTTTTCCGTCTCTTTTTATTACCTGATACATCTTTTTACTCCTTCCGGTCTTCTCTTTTTCTATCTTATCCTCAGACGCCCCGGACCATGACTGACGGCACATACGGTGCCACAGCATCTGCCAGAGCATGCATTTCCTTTTCATCAAAAGCGGAAAGGCCTTTGATCGCGATCACATCTCCAGAGTCTTTAAACTGCTGGAGATAGTACTCCTTCGCCCCGGATATCCACCTGGCCGCCTCGATCAGGTTTTCCTTCGTGTGGATCCCTTTCACGACTGTCGTCCGAAATTCATAATCGATCCCGCACTCCATCAGAAAATGCATGCTGCGTTCCACAGGTGCGATGTCGAAGTGATCCCGGCCGATCGTTTGTGCATACATGGCCGGCGCGTTCTTGATATCCATAGCCACGCGGTCCGTCAGTCCCGCTTTTACTATGCTCTCCAGCCGTTCCGGGAACGATCCGTTGGTATCCAGCTTGACGCTGAAACCCAGATCCTTTACCTTTTGAAGGAACTCCGGAAGCTGCGGATGGAGAAGCGGTTCTCCGCCCGTCACGGCTACCCCGTCCAGGATCCCCACCCGTTTTCTCAGAAACGCAAGGACCTGCTCCTCATCGGTATCCTGTGCCAGCCGTTCCGGAAGGACCAGCGGTGCATTATGACAGAAAGGACAGCGGAAGTTGCATCCGCCGGTGAATACCGTACAGGCGACTCTTCCCGGATAATCCAGGAGCGTCAGTTTTTGCAGCCCGGAAACAAACAACTTCTCCTCCTCCTTTCTTCGTGCTCTGCTATCATAAAACCCTGTCGGGGCAATGTCAAGAGCAAAACACAAGATATTGAAATTTTTATCGGCATGTTACCGTTTTGACCACTAAATATAGTATACCTTCCGCATGCCGTTTCCGCATGAAACCATCTGTAACTGCTTGTTCCCTTCCTCCTTTTACGCTATGCCTGAGCGGATTCTTCCTTCTTTTTTCCGCCTCTTCTTGCAATGGGACAGCCCGTGGCGGTATAATTGAAAGGTACCTCCTATTTCAGTATATTTGACAAATACTAAAAAAAGAGTGTATTATTATTCCTGATGAGGTTTTCAAAATGATCAAAATCGCGCCTTCTGTCCTTTCAGCAGACTTTGCCCGGCTCGGGGATGAAATCGCGGATGTCACAGCTTGCGGAGCAGACTGCATCCATTTCGATGTGATGGACGGCTTATTTGTACAGAACATCTCTTTCGGACTGCCGGTCCTGGCTTCTGTCCGGAAAGCGACAGATGTTTTTCTGGATGTCCACCTGATGATAGACCGTCCTGTTCGTTATGCGCAGCGGTTTTGCGAAGCCGGTGCAGATCTTGTGAACTGCCACGTAGAATCGGACACGGAGGAAAATACGCACAGCGCTCTGTCCATAATCCGGAGATGCGGGAAAAAAACCGGCATTACTCTGAGTCCCGGAACCCCGGCAGAAGCGATCCTGCCTTTTGTCCGCGATCTGGATCTGGTTTTGATCATGACTGTCTATCCCGGCCTTGGCGGACAGACCTTTCTGCATGAGCAGCTCGAAACCATCCGCTCCGTAAAAGAGATCCTTTCCGCCGCCAATCCGGCCTGCGATCTTGAGGTCGACGGGGGCATCACTCTTGAGACCGCTCCGCTTGCCGTCGAGGCAGGAGCAAACGTTCTGGTTTCCGGAAGCACGATCTTCCATTCCTCTGACCGGAAATCGATCATTTCCGCGCTGCGCTCCGCCGCCGTATAACGGCTTGCCCCTGTACTGTCTTCAGTCCTCTGTGTCTTTTGCGTAGATCCCCGGCCGGTTCGGAAGGCCGGTACACATATGAACAGAAAAGGAGAGAACGTATCATGAAAAAACTCGGATTTGGACTTATGCGCCTTCCCCTTACAGACCCGAATGTAGATTCCAGTGTAGATGTGGAACTGCTCAAGAAAATGGTCGATGTTTTCCTTGAGAGAGGTTTCACCTATTTTGATACCGCCTACATGTACTGCGGAGGGCAGAGCGAGATCGCCATCAAAGAAGCGCTGGTCGACCGGTATCCCCGGGACAGTTTTACTCTGACCACCAAGCTTCCGCCGTTCGCGCTCAAGGTTCCGGAGGATGTCCCCCGTATCTTTGAAGACCAGCTGAGGAAGACCGGTGCCGGATTCTTCGATTATTACTGGCTTCATGCCATGGGCCCCGGATCCAAGCCGACCTTTGACCGCCTGGACTGCTGGAATTTCATCAAAGAGAAGAAAGCGCAGGGACTGGTGAAGCATATCGGATTCTCTTATCACGGTGATGCGGACCTGCTCGACCAGATCCTGACCGAACACCCGGAAGTGGAATACGTGCAGATCCAGCTCAACTACCTTGACTGGGAAAGCGCCAGCGTGCAGAGCCATGCCTGTTATGATGTGATCTCGAAACACGGGAAGAAAGTCATCGTAATGGAGCCGGTCAAGGGCGGAACTCTTTCAAAAGTCCCCGCGGAACTGGAAGAACAGATGAAATCCCGTGAACCTGACATGTCTCCTTCCTCCTGGGCGATCCGCTTTGCCGCGACACAGGAAAACGTTATGGTGGTCCTCAGCGGCATGAGCAACCTGGAGCAGATGCTCGACAACACAGGTTATATGGAAGACTTCAAACCTCTCACCGAAGAGGAGCAGGATCTGATGATCCGTGCTGCAGACATCATCAACAAGAACATCGACATCGCCTGCACCGCCTGTTCTTACTGCACAGAAGGCTGCCCCTCGAACATTGCGATCCCGAAGTACTTTGCCCTGTACAATGCTGCAAGGCATACACCTGCCGGTGATGAGCAGGAACAGTACGAAGCCCTCGCCCGCGAATTCGGGAAACCGGCCGACTGCATCCGCTGCGGACAGTGCGAACGCAAGTGTCCGCAACATCTCCCGATCCGCCAGTATCTGCAGAACGTTGCCAAATTCTTCTGACCGTCCTGCATACCTTCCCAATTACAGAAAAAGAGGAGGATCCGCGCTGAAACGGATCCTCCTCTTTTTCTGTTTTTTCCGCGCTGCGTTCATTCAAGCCTGCCGTAGTACCACCCGGAAACTCCGTTGTGCTTGACGAAATACCCTCTTCCCGTCGTTTCCACTACCGAAACCTCATCACCCTGTTCCAGAGGCAGGATATAGTCCGTGCAGTCGTTGCATCCGGTCACCTCTTCTTCAGAGAACAGGTACTTTGTCAGGATATCCATTTCATACCCGGTCCGTATGTGCCTGCACCGGGAGAATTCCCCGTACCGTTCCAGCACCTGCACCTGGCTGTCTCCCCAACGGATATAATAGGATCTTCCTCCGCCCTCCTGACGATCCCTTACCCTCCTCACCGGGAAACTGTCATATGCCGCGAATTCAAAATCATCTCCTGCCGGTTCCGGGATGATCAGGCAGTTAAGCTGCCCGTCATCCTTCAGGACGCATCCTCCATCAATACAGGCGATCTTTCGCCTCTGCTCGATCACGGGCCGGGCAGAGACGATGCTCTCCCTGTACAGCATGACCGGCCAGTGTCCTACGATTACCCACTTGGGAAAACTCCACCCTTTCCATAGAAAGGCATCGGTATGAGTCAGCTCCCTGACTGAATTCTCCTCAAGCGGCACATTCGGATTCACGCCGGCATGGGCGAAAATAAAATTTTCCGTTTCGATCGCATGGGGAAGTCCGGCCAGGAACCGCCATTCCTCCGTATAGCGTCGTCTCAGTAATTCCTTTGTCTGTGTAAAGTGCTCCAATTCTTCCGGCACGATTCCGCTCTGCAGGCACATTTCGCGGAGAAGACCGTTATTCCGGCGCTGTATATATTCTTTCAGGAGACGGTCGTCCTCTTCCGGGCCCAGCGCAAAGATCCCGTGCCAGTTGTCCCGGTTCCCGCAGATCACCATCACGTTCCCCGCTTCGGAAAGATCCATCAGAAAGTGAAGCGTATCAAGACTGGCTTGCCCTCTTTCGAGGAAATCCCCGTCCACGATCAGCACATCCTTTTCGCTGAAATCTGTCTTACGAAGCACACCCTGCAGATACGGCAGATTTCCGTGGATATCTGAGACAACCAGGATCCGTCTCCCGGTATCCACTTCCAGTTTCCGGATGACTGCTTTCCTTTCAGTCCGGCCCATGAACTGTTTCCCTCCGTCCGAGCTTTCTTTCCATGCACAGGATCTTTCCCTGTGCGTTCCTCGCCTCTTCAATGCAGACGAATCCGTTCTTTTCATAAAAGGCCACGGCACCGCGGTTCTGCTCTGCCACAGAAAGACGCACAGCGGACCGTCCCTGTTTTTCGTATCCGATCAGAGCGCGCCCCAACAGCTGCGGACCGCATCCGAAGTGCCTGTACTCTTCCTTCAGATACAGCAGGCTGATCCATCCCCAGCCTTCCTCTTTCCCCCTCTCCGGGTCGAGATCGATCAGTCCCGCGCTCTTTTCTCCATCAAAAATCCGCAGCACGGCATTCCGGTCGGCAGCATGGTGTTTCTTTGCCCGCTCCAGATACAGCATCGGATCAAATCCGCGAAGATTTCCGTGCGCTGTTTCCCAGGCATCTGCATAACAGCAGGTATAATACTCCGGATCCCGCGCCGGATCGAAACGTTCCCCTCGAAGATTCGGGATCTTCCGTCCCTCCGGAGCGGTCGTACTCCGCAGATGCTCCGCATCGTTGATCTCTCCTGCATGGAAGCGTCCGTTCCCGTAGTACAGCGTTGTGACCGCCGTGTTTCGACAGGCGGGCAGATCGGCTGTATCCTGCAGGCGGATATC
>JAGBQR010000040.1 GCA_017632775.1 Oscillospiraceae bacterium
CTTCCTCTTTTCCCCTCTCCGGGTCGAGATCGATCAGTCCCGCGCTCTTTTCTCCATCAAAAATCCGCAGCACGGCATTCCGGTCGGCAGCATGGTGTTTTTTTGCCCGCTCCAGATACAGCATCGGATCAAATCCGCGAAGATTTCCGTGAGCTGTTTCCCAGGCATCTGCATAACAGCAGGTATAATACTCCGGATCCCGTGCCGGATCGAAACGTTCCCCTCGAAGATTCGGGATCTTCCGCCCCTCCGGAGCGGCCGTACTCCGCAGATGCTCCGCATCGTTGATCTCTCCTGCATGGAAATGTCCGTTCCCGTAGTACAGCTTTGTGACCGCCGTGTTTCGACAGGCGGGCAGATCGGCTGTATCCTGCAGGCGGATATCCAGCAGCTTCCACAGAATACAGCGGATCGTGATCCCGTGGCTCACTACGGCGACTGTCTGCCCCTCATGCGCTTCCGCGATCTCTTCAAGACAGCGGAAGGCCCTGTCCCGTACTTCTGCGAAGGTTTCCGCCCCATCGATTTTCCAGTTCTCGCCGTCGTTCAGGAAGCGCTGAAGATCCGCCTCTCTCTCATGTATCAGATCTCCGAAGAAACAGGCGGTCCACGGTCCCAGATCGATTTCTCTCAATCTGTCATCATATCGTATCGAAAGGTTTGCATGATGCTTTCGGATCCCGTCCGCAGTCGCCGCAGCCCGGTGAAGGTCACTTGATACGATCGCATCGAGCGGGATACTCCGGAAGCGGTCCGCGAGAGCACGGATCTGGCTGTATCCCTGGCGCGTCACCTCTCCGTCCCAGTGTCCCTGCATCATGCGATACAGATTTCCCACCGCCTGTGCATGGCGAATCAGGTAGAGTTCTGTCATTTCTTGTCACCCTTATATAACTTGACCTCATTTTTGCCTTACAGTATAATATTCAAGAAAAAGTGGGCCTTTTTCCCGTATTATAGCTTCTATTCCTTTTCTGCACAAGAGAAGACATCCGGTCAAGAGGTATTTATGATTAGAGCGGCTGCACTGGTCGCAGGAGACGGAGCAATGCTCCAGGGAATCCTGGACTCGATCTATTTCAAAGAGTTTCCTAATTTTGAACTTGTTGCGGTGATCTGTCCGCGCAAGGGCGATTACGCCATGGTACGGGCCATCCGTGCCGAAGTGCCGGCATATGTCGTCGATCCGGAGCTTTTCCCTACCACGATCAGCCACAGCATGGCCGTCGCCAACAAGCTCAGGGACATGGATATCGAACTTGTCATCATGGCGGGGTATGATGTTCCTCTGGGTGTGATCCCCTATCAGTTCAAAAACAGGATAATCGGCACGATCCCCTGCCTTGTTCCGGCTTTTGAGGACCGGGAAAAGGATGCCGATGTGGTCGTCGCGGCCCTTGAGCGCGGCCTGAAACTGACGGGAGCCACTGCTTATTTTGTAGGGGAAGACGGAGGGATCGGCGGCATCATTCTGCAGCAGTCCATTCCCATCCGCTCGAACGATACCCCCGAGACGCTTCGCGTCCGGCTGACTGAAGAGTGTGAATGGAAACTCATGAGCAAGGCAATCGCTCTTTTCTGCGAGGGAAGGCTCTCCTTTCATGGAAATCGAGTTGTAATCAGGGAAACCAATGTCTAAGATCGTTCTGCTTCTACTTGGAATGACGGCTCTCGTCGCCGTCATTCATGTCTTTTTCCCGGGCCTCCGCGGAAGAATCGGTGCTTCAAGGATCTCAACAAAACTTTCCGTCCTGCCGCGTTCGGAATACATCGTCATCAGCAACATTCCCTTCCAGATGCCGAGCGGAAGGATCCTGGTCCGTCACGTCGTCGTATCCCGGTACGGGATCTTCGTCATCCTGATCAAAAATATCAGCGGCAGGATCTTCGGCAGTGAAGCCGAGGAAAAGTGGACACAAAAATACTTCAACAGGGTGCGGACCTTCCGCAACCCTCTTTTTCGCTGCCATCAGCAGATCTCTCTCATCCGTTCCGCTTCACGATGCACGAAGAAGGCCTTTTTCCCGGTGGTCGTTTTTACCGGCGGTGCTTCCATATGGGTCGATTCCACCCTGGATATCACGACTCCGTTCTATCTTAACCGGGTGATCCGCGCCCATGACCGTGTCATCCTTACCGAATCGGAAGTTCAGGACATTGCGGTCCGTCTTTCGGAACTGCATTTCCGGGACCGGGAAAACCGCTGAACAGGAAATAAAAAAAGACTGTCTCCTCATAGGAGACAGTCTTTTTTTATTTCCCGGTTCACAGAGTCCCTGCGATATATCGCGCCACATAGACACCGCTGGCTGATGCATGAGACAGGGAATGCGTCACGCCGCTCCCGTCGCCGATCACGAACAGCCCTTTGTATCCGGTCTCCAGATTCCTGTCGAGCGCCACTTCCATATTATAGAATTTGACCTCCACTCCATACAGGAGAGTGTCGTCATTCGCTGTTCCAGGTGCGATCTTGTCCAGCGCATAGATCATTTCAATGATCCCGTCCAGGATCCGCTTTGGCAGGACGAGCGACAAGTCGCCGGGTGTCGCATTCAGGGTCGGGCGCACCATGCCTTCCGCGATCC
>JAGBQR010000004.1 GCA_017632775.1 Oscillospiraceae bacterium
AGGAATTGGAGATCGTGCTGGTCGACGACGGTTCGACGGACGAAACAGCGGAAGTGCTCCGCGGCTTCCCCATGGTCCGCGCTGTTTTTCAGCCTCATGCCGGGGTGGCCGCTGCCCGCAACTGGGCATTCCGGGAGGCGACCGGCGACTATCTTGCTTTTCTGGATGCCGACGATCTGTGGAAAAAAGAGAAACTGGCTCTTCAGCTGCAGTATCTTCGGGAGCATCCGGACTGTGAGATCGTTTTCACCGGCTATGAAAACTTTCTGGAGAACGGGGTTTCGCCGGATGAAAAATGGGTCAGACAGAGCATTCTCTTCGCCCGGAAGAACAGGACCTGTCTGCCGACCGCCCTGTTTACCCGAAGCCTGATGCAGCGCTGCGGCGAATTCGACGAAAGCTTCCCGCGCGGCGAGGACACGGAGTGGACCAGCCGGCTGGGCTTTCTCGGCGTGCAGTCCGGCTTTCTGGAAGAGAAGCTGCTGCTGCGGCGGCTGCACGGACAGAACCTGACAAAGGCCGCTGCGGACGGACCTTCGGAAGAATCCGCCGCAAAGGCGTTTGAGATCATCCGGAGAAACCTTCAGCTCCGGAAAGAACGCATTTCTCCGGAAGAAGGAATCTCCGTCCTGATCCCGGCTTATCAGGCGGAAGCGACGATCCGGGAATGCATCGAGAGCATAAAAAAACAGCTGCCCCTACTGCAGGGCCTGCCTCTGGAGATCCTGGTCGCCGATGACGGATCGGAGGACAGCACGGCTTCCGTTGCCGCGAAAAGCGGGGCCCGCGTGCTTTCCCTGCCGCACAGAGGTCCGGCGGCCGCCAGAAACACCGCTCTCCGCCAGGCAGCCTATGTGTACATTTTTTTCCTTGACGCGGATGACCGGGCGGCCGGCACCGCCCTGCCGGATCTGCTGCAGGCTCTCCGGAAGGAAAACTCTCCGATGGCTGTTTTTGCCCGGGCAAGGGATTTCACCGGTGGCACAGACGGGAACGGAAACCTTCAGGAGCGCTTTTCCTCCCGCAGCTATGCCGGATGTCTGCCCGGTTGTTCCCTGATCCGGAAAGAGGCTTTTCAGAAAGTCGGCCCCTTCAACGAAGATCTGAAGACCGGTGAAACCGTCGAGTGGATGAACCGCTTCCGCGAAAGCGGTCTTCCCTGTTCGGAGCTGGACTGTGTGACGCTGGAACGCCGGATCCATCCGGCCAGCACTGGTTCCGTGAACAGGGAGCAGGAACAGCGCGATTACGCGCGCATTATCCGAGAACATCTGAAAAGGATGAACCGTGAATAAAGTTTCGTTTATTCTTCCGATCTATCAGGCGGAACCCTATCTGAGCGAAATGCTGGACAGCGTTCTCGCACAAACCTGGCCGAACATTCAGCTGCTTGCCGTGAATGACGGTTCCTCCGACCGTTCGGAAGACATTTTTCTCCGGTATGAACCCGGACTGAAGGAAAAACTCAGCGAGGTCCTCTATCTCCGGCATGAACAGAATCTCGGCGCATCGGCCGCGGTGAACACGGCGCTCCCCTTCTGTGACGGGGAATACCTCTTCTGGGCCGATGCCGACGATGTCCTGATGCCGGACAACATCCGGAAGAAGGCGGAGTATCTCGACCGGTTTCCGTCGCTGGCCATGGTGCGGAACAACGGTCTGCAGTTCCGACAGGGAAGCAGGCGGTATTCCGAGATTGCAAAGCCCGAAGACAAGCAGGTAAAGTCCGTCTTTGAAGAGCTCCTGTTTTCTGCCACCTTCTGCTATGCCGGCTGCTATATGCTGCGCTCAGAGTTTTTGTTTTCCTGTTATCCGGACCGAAAAATACCCGTATCCAGGCAGGGGCAGAACCTGCAGCTGCTGCTTCCTCCCGCCTCTCTTTCCGACTGCGGATACATCGACGATCTTCTTTATCTGTACAGGATCCACCCGGACAGCCATTCCCGGAGCTTTTCCCGGTTTCCGGATATGCTGGCACGGCAGGAGGGATTCGAGCAGCTTCAGCTGGAGATCCTGCCCCACTGCCTCTGTGACCGGGAACGGTTGGAAGAAAAGATCCGCAGCCACTGGCGTCAGGAAACTGAAAACCTGAAACAACGCTATCTTGACGCCATCCGTCAGTATGGAGGGGTCCAAAGATGAAACAGGCCGGCATCGTCACCTTTTTTGATCATCCGAATTACGGCGCCGTGCTTCAGGCCTACGGACTGCAGCAGGCGCTGGAACAGCTGGGCTGTTCCGTTACCTTTATCCGGAACAGAAGAGAGCCGGAGCCTGCAGCCCGGGAAAGCGACCGCCGGGAGAGAGTCCTGGAGGCGCTTCGGCACCGGCAGGACGCCCTTCGCCCGTTCCGGAAACCCTTTGCCGATTTCTGCGAAAAAGCCTTCCGGACGGATGAAGCGGACGGGCGGCAGGCATTCGATACCGAATATGATTTCTTCCTTGTCGGGAGCGATCAGGTGTGGAACGTGGAGATCACCGGGCGCGATCCCTTCTGGTTCCTGGATTTCGCGCCGCCGGAAAAACGCTTTTCCTATGCGGCCAGTTTCGGTCTGGACCGGCTGCCGGAGAACTGCCTTTCCTGGTACAGAGACATGCTGGCCGGATTCACGCATCTTTCCGTTCGTGAGCCGTCCGGGCAGAGGATCATACGGGAACTGACCGGGATAGAAGCCGCCGTCTGCCCGGATCCGGTCCTTCTGCCGGAGCGCCGGGTGTGGGAGGATCTGATGGTCCCGGCGGAAAAGACGGTCCTGCTGTATATGACGGAAACGGACGCGGAGCTTTACCGTTATGCGAAAGCGGATGCGGCGGAAAGAGGCCTCCCTCTGACCGTATCCAGCAGCACGATGCTCCCGTTCACCGGCGAAGGCCGGATCCTTTCGCCCGAAGAATGGCTGGGCGCTGTCGCAAACGCCGCTGTTGTGTACACGAATTCCTTTCATGCACTGGTGTTTTCGCAGCTCTTCCATACAGAGATCCGGATCCGGCCCATGACCGGGATGAAAAACCGAAACGGCCGCCTTTTCTCTTTCATCGATTCTATGGGGGAAATCCTCGCGAAAGAGGAAACCCGCCCCGGACTGTTTCGCGTGGAAGATTCCGGCGAGGCGGGCTATTGGGAGAAAACAGACAAGCAGCTGCAGGAATTCCGGCGATCCGGCCTGCGCTATCTGCTGGAAACGCTGGAGCTTCCGGGCGACGGCATGCCGTAAGAACGCGTCCCGTCACACACAGCGGCATTCCCGCCTTCACATTTCCTTTTTCAAAAGCTCCCGGTAGACAGCCAGGAGCTGCCGCAGATTGTCCTCCGGCGCAAAGCGCCGCTCGTAATCCAGGCGGGAATGGCGGCCCATCTCCCGGCAGAGTTCCGGATCGTTCCAGAGACCGGTGATTTTTTCTGCGAAGCCGTTCAGATCTCCTTTCGCGATCTTATATCCGGTCTTTCCCTCTTCGACCGATTCGGAAGAGAAGCCTATATCAAAGGTCAGGATCGGCTTGCCAAGACTCTTGGCCTCCAGCTGGACCAAGGAACATCCCTCGTACCAGATGGGCGGGAAGACGATGAATTCCGCCCCGCGAACAATCCGGAGGCATTCTTTATGCTCCGTATAGCCCAGATAGAGGACATGGGGTTTCGTTTCCTTCCAGGCAAGGAATTCTTCGGCCAGGGGGCCATCCCCCATGACGACCAGCGGGATATCCGGCAGTTTGTCCCAGATCTCCATCAACGGACGGATGCCCTTCTCCTCTCCGATCCGGCCGTAATAGACCACATAGCGGGAGGGCAGGCGCGGATCGTCGGAACGCTCCTCCGGTGGCTCCGGAACGAAGTTGTATTTCTTCACCATACGGGCGGGATCGAAGCCGATGCTCTCCAGCAGGGCGATCTGTTCGGAATTCAGACAGATACAGCGGTCGATCTGCTCAAAGAAACTCCGCCGGATGCGATGGAAACGGAACAGGACCGCGATGTACAGGCTTTGGATACGCGATCCTTTGAAGCATCCGCGTTTGACCATGCGCAGATAATGCCCGTCCCCGCAGAGATTGCAGACCGTTCCCCGATAAAGCGACGTCGCGCAGGGGCAAACCAGGCGGGTGTCATGCAGCGTGGCCGCGACCGGACAGCCGGCACGCTTTGCCGCATAGAGGACAGAGGGGGAAAGCAGCGGGAAGAACGTATGCACATGGACGATATCGGGCTTTTCATTCCGGCAGATGCGCCGGATGGCCCGGTAATGCCGGAACGACCAGAGCATCCCTCCGGCGAGGATCAGCTTCCGCAGAGGGGAAGCCCGGTCAAAACTGTCGTTGATGACCGAATAGCGGATCACGGTATGGCCGTGCGCTTCAAGCAGATCCGCCTCCTGCGTGAAAACCAGATCGTCTCCGCTGGCAGAGCCGCTCCGGTGAAAATTATGGATGATGAGGATCTTCATAGGCTCTTTTCTCTTTCTGTCCGATCGTCAGGATCTGTGTCCGCGGATGCCCGTCCCGGCTGTTTCCCGGCCGGAGCCGCGGTAAAGACTGACTGCATTATAGCATAAAGCCGGATCGATCACATACGAATCCGCTGTTCTTTTTTCATTCGGGAAAACCGGCCGCCGGAAGGGACGCCGGAGCTTTCCGGGAATGCCCCTTCCGCGGTTTCTCCTTCCGGACGGCCCTCATCCTTTCCGGAGCGTTTTGACAATCCTTCCCGTTCATGGCATACTGATTTTGAAAAAAGGACCTGAACCCCTTTGTTCAGGGAGTATCAGCAGAGGTGACAGCATGGCGCACAGAGGCGAAGCACTGGAACAGGAACTGATCCGCGGCGCTCTGACCGGGCGGGAACGAAGTCTTATCCGGATCCTGTTCTTCCATACACAGGATGAAGCGGATTACCGGAACCTGTTTGACGGCCTTGATCCGGATCAGGAAAACATCTGTTTTCTGCTGACGCTTTCCGTTCTGGGCTTTTCGACCGGATGGGCCCGGTTCCCCGCCGAACTTGTTCCGCGCCTCAAAGGGATCCATCGATATTATCAGGTCGACGCCGCCGTCAAATTCGCCTGGCTTGCCGGGATCCTGAAGTGCCTGGAAGCGGAAGGGATCCCCGTGATGCACCTGAAAGGCGGAGCCATGTATGTGTACTACCGGAAAGGCTCGCCCCGGATCATGGACGACTTCGATGCAGCCGTGCCGGCGGAACTTTTTGACAAGGCCGCTTCCCTGCTTGAAGCGCAGGGCTGTGAACGGGTCAGCAGCTCCCCCTGGGCGGATACGTTTCAGGCGACCGTGCTGGGGAGACGGACCTCGATCGATCTGCACAGAAGGATCCTGAAAAACGCTCCCGACGCCGATCGCCCGATCCGGGAACATGCCCTGCACGCGGTCTTTCAGGGGATGCCGGTCTGTGTTCCCTCTCCGGCGGATATGTTCCTGCATCTGCTCGACAATCAGGCGCGCAACCTTTTTTTCCATGAGCACCCCGGGAGAAGGATCAAGTGGATCTCCGACTGCTGCCGGATCCTGGAAGCATATCCGGATTCGGTCACTCCCGCCATCCTGCGGGAGCTCTCCGAACGCTGTCACGACACCTTCCATGTGACGCTTGCCCTGCGCATCCTGTCCGCTAGGCTGCCGGAGATCTTTCCCCGGCGGGACGTGGAAGAGGCATTCCCGGTTTCGCGGGAATACTATGACTGGATCGTCAGGGGCATCGCTTTCCGGGACAGCTATACGGCCGTATGTGCATACCCCGGCAACGGCCCTCTGACTCCCCGGCGTTTCTGCGTTTCGCTGCGCCGCAGAGTGAACGAATACCGGTTGTTGAGTCCGGAATTCCGCGCGCAGGGTGCCCCTGTCTCCTTTGTTTCGTTTTTCTGCATGCAGACCGGCTGCCGGAATCCGGGGGAAGCCCTGAAAAAGTATCTTCCCAGACTCCGTCTCCGGGAAAAGGACGCCTTTTCCTCCCCGGAGAGCTGAGCCGGCACAGCCCCTTTCCAATCAAAAAACGGGAAGCTCCCGTTTTCCTTCAAGGAATCGCAACCGTGAAAAACAATCTGAAATTTCTTTCCATCTTCAACCGGAAACAGAAGCGGAAGCTGCTGCTGGTCACCGTTTGCTATCTGGTGACGGCGGCGCTGGAAACAGCCTCTCTGGCTGTGATCTATCCGTTCATGTCTTCTCTGCTGGATTCGGGCAGCATTGCCTCGTCCGGATGGTACCGGCTGCTGTCCGGTTTCCTTTCCATGCCTTCCGAGCGGGACTATCTGGCTGTTTTCTCGCTCCTGCTGGTGGGCCTGTATGTGGGGAAGGGACTGGTTCTCCTGCTTGTCCAGGCGGTGCAGATCCGGGTCTTGGCAAAGATCCGCTGCGAGCTCTCCGGAAAGCTGTATGCCGATCTCCTGCACCTTCCCTACCCTGTTCTGAAAAAGAAAAACACCGCAGAGGTCCAGAGCCTGCTGACCACGGACATCAGCCGTGTGTTCAGCTCCGTAGGCGCCCTGCTCGCCATGATTCAGCAGCTTCTCATAGCGGCCGCCTTCGCAGGCATGCTGCTGGTGATCGATCTCCGCATGACCTGCGGACTGGCCGTGCTTCTGGCCGTCGGCTTCCTGCTCTACCGGCTCCTGACCGGAACCCTGACCACCGCTGCCGGGCAGCGGACGCGGGAGGCTTTCATCGGCATGTTCCGGACTGTGAAGGAAAGCATGGGCATGCTCAAGCAGATGATGGCCGCCCGGCGCCAGCAGTTCTTCCTCGACCGCTATGATGCCTTCAAGGAAACCCATGCGCGGGAAGAGCGGAAAGTCCTGTTTTATCAGCGAATCCCCCGCGTCCTGTTTGAAACGATAATCATGAGCGCGGTCCTGCTCTTCATCTGGCGGACCGTTTCCTCCGGCAGGGATTTTGCGGCGGGACTGCCCGTGTTCATCACCTTCGCCCTGACCACCATCAAACTGATCCCCGTCGTATCCTCGCTGGCGGGCAGCGCCAATACGCTCCGCTATTCCTCGGCTTCCGCGGACAGGATCTGCGCGCTGATGGAGGAGTGCCGGGACCGCGGTACGCCGGAAGCCCTCGGAAGCACCGCTGCCGGACCGCTGCAGGAAGGCATCGAGGTGCGGCATCTCTCCTTCGATTTTGAAGACGGAGAAGCGCTGCTGAAGGACGTGTCGTTCGAGATCCCCGCGCAGAAGATCACGGCGTTCATCGGGAAGACCGGCGTCGGGAAAACCACCCTGGCAGACCTGATCCTCGGACTGTATCCCGTGAAGGAAGGGACCATCCTCGCAGACGGACGCGATATCTCGCGGGAGCCGGAATGGTGGGCCGCCCGGGTGGGCTATGTGACCCAGACGGTGCTGCTCGGCGATACAACGGTACGGGAGACCGTGTTCCGCGGACATGCCGGGCAGGAACCGGATGAGGAACGCATCTGGAAATGCCTGGAAGACGTGCAGATGGCGGAGTATCTCCGCTCCCTGCCGGAAGGGCTGGACACCCGTACCGGGGAAAACGGCGCACGTTTCTCCGGAGGCCAGATCCAGCGGCTCGCCATTGCGCAGGCCCTGTATGATGATCCGGCTTTTCTGGTGATGGATGAATCGACCAGCGCGCTGGACCGTGAAACGGAGGCGCAGGTACTGGAGACCCTGCTGAAGCTGCGGGAACGCCGGACGATCCTGCTCATCACCCACCGCTCCACCGCCATGAAAGTCTGCGATGTCCTCTATCAGGTGGAGGACGGGAAGGTGAAGAACGTGAGCCGGCTTTACAGCTACCGGATCTCGCCCGTAAAGGAATAAGAACCGAAAAGCTCCCTTTCTGAAGGGAGCTTTTCGGTTCTGTAGAAGCGATTCCCCGGAGCGGCGCGGCCGGTCCGGTTCCGGATGCGGAAGCCTGCCTGCGGGAAGCGCTCAGCGCCGGAAAAGGTTTTTCACACAGGCCAGTGCGGAAGCAATGCTCTGATCCATATCCAGATAGCGGTACTCACCGAGACGTCCGCCGAAAACCACCTTCGTCTCCTTTTCCGCCAAAGCCCGATAGCGGCTGAGAAGCGCTTTATTTTTCGCATCTCTCACGGGATAGAAGGCTTCTTCTCCGCGTTTCCATTCCCGGCTGTATTCCCGGGTTATGATCGTGCCCGGGATCTCTTTCCCAGCATCGTCCCTGCCGAACGTGAACCATTTATGTTCGGTGATCCGCGTCCAGGGGATCTCCCGTTCCGTATAATGCACCACTGCGTTTCCCTGGTAATCCGGCCTGTCCAGATACTCCGTTTCAAACGTTTCACTGCGGTATTCCAGACACCCGCAGCGGTAATCGTAGAACGCGTCGATCGGGCCGGTATAGAGGATCTTCTCCGCAAGCGGATCCAGTTCTCCGCGGTGTACATCATAATCGGTATCCGTCCGGACGTCGATCCCGTGAAGGAGTTTTTCCACCATGGCGGTGTACCCGCCGATCGGAATGCCCTGATACAGGGCATCGTAGTAATTGTCATTCCAGGTGAAGCGGACCGGGATGCGCCGGATGATGGAAGCCGGAAGATCGCTGCATGCTCTTCCCCACTGCTTTTCCGTGTAACCGCGGATCAGTTTTTCGTAGCAGTCACGGCCGACCAGCGCGATGGCCTGTTCCTCCAGATCCTGCGGCTCTCCCCGGACCGCGGCTCTCTGCCGGTCGATCTCGGCGCGCGCTTCCTCCGGCTTTGTTACCCCCCACAGGGAGCGGAACGTATGCATGCTGAAGGGAAGGGAATAAAGCTCTCCGCGACAGTTCGCGAGCGGGCGGTTGATAAACGCATTGAATCCGGCAAAACGGCGGACATAGTTCCAGACTTCCTCATCGTTCGTGTGGAAGATATGCGGGCCGTAGCGATGGACATGGATCCCGCAGCGTTTTTCGGTGTATACATTTCCGCCGATATGCGAACGCTTTTCGACCACCAGGACTTTTTTCCCGGCATCCGTCAGTTCCCGCGCGCATACAGAGCCGAAGAGCCCCGCTCCGACGATCAGACAGTCATAAGGAGATTTCCGGTTTTTCATCTTCCGCTCCGCTTCCCTCCGCAGTCCTTCCCCTCCGGATGTTCCGTCCTCTGCGTTTCTCCGCAGTGAACGCCTGCATTTATCTTAGCACAGAAAAGCAAAAAAAGCATCTGCCCGAAGACAGTTGCTTTTTTCATGCCTGTTATCCCGGCTGTTTTCCCAGCAGGCCGTTCTCGCGGAAGGTTTTCCGGAGAAAAATGACGATCAGGATGATGGAGGCCAGCTCGCCGATCAAGAAGGAATACCAGACGTTGTCCAGTACGCCGGTGAGGGAGAGCAGATATGCCGAGGGAAGCAGAAAGACCAGCGAACGGCACACCGAGGTGATGAGTGCGAACATCGGCTTGCCCATTGCCTGGCAAAGCGAGATGCTCACGATGCTGATAGCTGCCACCGGGAAGTGGACCGCAATGATGCGGAACGCCCGGGTCCCCACGCGGAGAAGTTCCTCCGACGGGGTGAAGATGCCGAGCAGTGTTTCGGGGATAAGTTCAAACAGCAATGTGCCGATTATCATGATACAGACGGCGGCCCCCATGCTCAGAAAGGCCGTTTTTTTCACGCGGTCCTTATTTCCTGCCCCGAGGTTATACGCCACGATCGGCACAAGGGCATTGTTCATTCCCATCACCGGCATGAAAATGAAGCTCTGGATCTTGTAATATGCACCAAGAGCCGCGGTAGCCGCTTCCGTAAAGCCGATGAGGATTTTGTTCAATCCAAAGTTCATCACTGAACCGGAAATCTGCATAATTATCGAGGGAACACCGATCCGATAGATCCCTGCTGTGATTTTCCTGTTCGGCCGGATCAGGCTGCCGCTCAAGCGGATCTCCGGATTTCTGCGGATGTTCAGTGTAAAACCGATGACTGCAGCAATGCTCTGGCCGATGACCGTGGCCACGGCGGCTCCGGCAACCTCAAGCCGCGGAAAACCGAAAAGTCCGAAGATGAGGATAGGGTCCATGATCATATTGATGACCGCTCCGGTAATCTGCGGGATCATGGCCAGATTGGTCCGTCCTGTCGCCTGAAGGAGCCGCTCCGAACACATTTGAGCGAAAAGGGCAAAAGCCAGCCCTGTACAGATGCTGACATACGCCGTCCCGTACCGGACGATGGTCTCGTTCATGGTCTGAAAGCGGTAGTAAGGTCCGGCAACCAGCAGCCCAAGAACCGCGAAGGCAAACGCCGTACATATATAAAGGAAAATGCCCGTGCCCGCGATGCGGTTCACCTTGTCATAGTCCTTTTCGCCAAGGGAGCGGGAGAGATAGGCATTGATGCCTACACCGGTCCCTCCGGAGAAAGCGATCTCCAGCGTGTGGATCGGGAAGGCAAGACTGACTGCGTTCATGGCGTCCTGGCTGAGCCGTGCCACAAACATACTGTCCACGATGTTGTAAAAAGCCTGAAACAACATGGATGCAACCATAGGAGCACTCATGGTGAACAAGAGCTTTCCTATCGGCATCACACCCATTTTGTTTTCGCTGAGTGTATTTTCCATTTTGAAACCGTTCTTTCTCTAGTAAATCCAGTGAGCAGTATACCCCAGCTCTGTCTGGCAATGCAACTGTATACTGCCGCAGGCCGGTTTTTCTCGATAATTCACAAATTGTTCCTGTATTTTCTGTCCGTAATATGGTACAGTATGACTAAGGAAACGCGCATGAAAAACCGGGGCCAGACGGCCCCGGAATAATCCCTGATCAACTATGCGCAGCGACTGTACGTCAAGGGTTCTTGTAAAGGTAAAGCGTTCCGCCGGCAGAAACCAGTTCGACAGAGCGGAGTTCCTGAACAGCAAAATTGCTGAACATGAAAGCCGGAAGAGTGATCTCATAGACCTGTTCTTCAGCGCCAAGTCCCTCGATCACCGTGCCATGGTCAACCAGTTTTCCCTGAAGCGTAATATCCAGGGATTCGCTGATCTCGGTACCGTCTTCTGCCTTTGTGAAAGTGCGGTTCACAAAGTCCACGTTCTCGGGATATCCGTAGGTGATATACTCATATGTGATGTCCGCCGCCACGGCACAGTCCGCCGCTTTCACCGCAGCCAGCGTATATCCGTCTTTGAGTACATAACTGTAGATGACGAACAGGTTCGTGATATTCCCTGCTTCGTCCCGCATGGTCAGACTTTCATCCACATACTCTTTGTATTCGAAATAATCAAAGAAATTCTCCGTTGTAACAGCTACTTCAACAATATCCGGGATCACAGGCGCCGGACGCATGGAGTCAATGATGGCAACAGCTCCGTCATAGTCTCCTGCTTCGATGCTGGCGATGAGGCCCGCATATTTCTCGGGAATCTTTTCCACTTCAACCACTTCAGTCCCTGTGCCGTTTCCTCCGGGAACAGGTACCGGCGAAGCGGACCCGCAGGCGCAAAGAGTGAACACGAGCACTGCAGCCAGCAGCAGCAATCCTGTTTTTTTCATAAATTGAACCTCCTTTTTGATGGGGGATCCTGTTTTTAAACTTTCACCCTGTAATTGTATACGAAAACCGCTCAGTGTCAAGTCGTTTCCCCGTTATATTTTCATATTGACAAAAAAGTATTGACAAAATGGTTTCAGAGGATTACATTTTATACAGGTATTGCTATGGAATACCGGGAGATCCGACCTCTTGCAACGCCATAGCCGGAGGGCGGAAATAGCAGGGAAAGGAGGAACTGTTTCAATGCGTAAAAAACTCTTCAGGTCATTGTCCATCGTTCTGGTAGTGGTCATTCTGATGTCGGCATTCGCAATCAGCGCTTCAGCTGAATACATTGCATATGTCAACACAGACGGAACGGTCGCCCGCTCCGGTGCCGGTCCCGGGTACCCGATCATTGCGGTTCTCAACAGCGGTACAAAAGTCACCGTTGCCGAGACATACATCAATGGCTGGGATCTGGTGTATATAGACGGTAATCCCGCCTATGTCGAAGGACTGTACATCAGCGAGGCTCCGCTTACCATCACCAAAACCTACTTTGCCGCTTTCGTCAACACAAACAACGTCAATGTCCGCTGCGCTCCGAGCACGGCTTACGCCACCATCGCCACTCTTCCGAAAGGGAAAGATGTGATCGTTGTGGAGGAGATGTCCAGCGGCTGGTGCGGCGTGCTCGTTGACGGGCTTCCCGGCTTTATCTACGGGGCCTATGTGACTCCCGGAAGCTACTATGTACCCACCGTAGTCAACGCGGTAAACTACACGGCTTTTGTCAATACGAACGGCGTGAATATTCGTGTTGCTCCCAGCAGTGATTATCCATCAATGGCTACACTGCCCTTTGGGACCGAGGTCAACGTTGTTCAGGAGTATGCCAACGGGTATTTCGGCGTGCTGCTTGGCGGCAATCCCGGATTCATCTACGGATCGTATCTTACGCCAGGCAATTACTATGACGCACCTGTCGTGTCGGTCACAGCGGTGAATTACGACGGTTATATCAATACTACCGGCGCCGAATTCCGCGTTGCGCCGAATACGGCATACGCCAGCATGATGCCTCTGCCGAGAGGCCTTGCGGTCAAGGTCGTCGAGGAGACATCCAACGGCTGGTGCGGAGTGTGGATCAACGGTGTCCCCGGCTATGTTTACGGAGCCTATGTCTCTGCCGGTACCTATGTGGAAGAGCCTATGGGAATCGATGTGGGCATCACTCATAATCCTGTAAGCTATTCAGCAACCATCAATACTCCGAGTGTAGCTTTCCGTTACGCTCCGAGCACAGCTTATGCGGTCATCGCATATCTGCCGGCCGGCACCCCGATCCTAGTCGTGGATGAACTCTCCAACGGCTGGATCGGTGCAATCTGCAACGGTGTTCCGGGATTTGTATACGGCGCGTACGTAACGCCCTGATCTCCCTGACCGGAATAGTTTTCCCTGCTAAATAATCATCCCGCGGAACAGATCTCTGTTTCGCGGGATTCTCCCGTTTATGGGCTTTTTTCTCTTTTGCACAGAATCGGCAAAAGTGCTTGAAACTGCCTTACAAATCGATTAAACTGAAACAGTTTGATAGTTCTGATTCAATAATATTCTTTTTATCCATCCGGAGATTCTCTCATGAAGGAAAGCTTTATTCCCTATGACGCAGGCTCCTGCGAGATTGCCGTGATCGGTGCCGGACACGCAGGGATCGAAGCGGCTCTGGCTGCGGCACGTCTGGGCATGGACACCGTATGTTTTACCATAAACCTGGACAGCGTGGGCAACATGCCCTGCAATCCGGCCATCGGCGGCACAGGCAAGGGGCACCTGGTGCGGGAACTGGACGCGCTCGGCGGTGAGATGGCCAGAGCGGCGGACAGGGCCTGCATCCAATATCGCATGCTCAACCGCGGAAAGGGACCCGCGGTGCATTCTCTGCGTGCGCAGGCGGACCGGCGCCGTTACCAGGAGATCATGAAGCACACTCTGGAGAAGCAGGAAAACCTGCGGGTGAAACAGGCCGAAGTGGTGGATATCGGAGTGAAGGACGGAGCCGTTTGCTCCGTGACGACATCTACCGGGGCTGTGTATGCCTGCGGTGCTGTGATCATTGCCACGGGGACTTATCTTGCCGGACGCACGATCGTGGGTGAAACGATGCACACCTCTGGACCGGACGGACTGGCAGCCTCTGTCTCTCTTAGCGATCATCTGCAGGCCATGGGACTGCCCATGCACCGATTCAAAACCGGAACACCTCCACGTGTGAACGCACGAACAGTGGACTTCTCCAGGATGGAGATCCAGCAGGGCGATGATGATCCGGAGCCTTTCTCTTTTTCCACAGAAGCGCCGCCTCTGAACCGAGCCGTATGTTACCTGACCTATACCAATGAACGGACCCATGAGATCATCCGGGCCAATCTGGACCGCAGCCCTATCTATTCAGGGGTGATCGAAGGGACCGGTCCGCGTTACTGTCCCAGCATCGAGACCAAAGTGATGACCTTTGCGGACAAACCACGGCATCAGCTTTTTGTGGAACCGATGGGCCTGAACACCGAGGAACTCTATATCCAGGGCTTTTCCTCTTCCATGCCTGAAGAGATTCAGATCCTCATGCTGCATACCGTTCCGGGTCTGGAACATGCGGAAATGACTCGCTGTGCCTACGCCATCGAATACGACTGCATCGACCCGACCGCTCTGCGCCAGACCCTTGAGAGCAAGGCCGTGAACGGTCTTTATGGAGCCGGACAGTTCAATGGTTCCTCCGGATACGAAGAGGCCGCCGTACAGGGTTTTGTAGCAGGTGTGAACGCAGCGCGGAAGCTGCAGGGAAAAGAGCCCTTCGTCCTGCGGCGGAGTGATGGTTATATCGGTACCCTTATCGACGATCTTGTGACCAAGGGCACCAACGAGCCTTACCGCATGATGACTTCCCGCAGTGAATACCGCCTTCTTCACCGGCAGGACAATGCCGACGAACGCCTGACGGAAAAAGGTGTGGAGATCGGTCTGGTTTCACAGGAGCGACTCCGGGAAGTGAAAGAAAAATACACTGCCGTGGCCGCGGAGATCGAAAGACTGGAGCATACACATATTCCGCCTTCCCCTGCCCTGGCGGAGCTGCTGGAGCAGCACGGAACCTCCCCTGTAACGAACGGCGTTTCGCTGGCAGATCTGCTACGCAGGCCGCAGATCGCCTATGCGGATCTGAGTCTATTCGATCCGGAGCGTCCTTCCCTGGGCAAGGCCGTCTGCTCACAGGTGGAAATCCGTCTGAAATACGAAGGCTACATCCGACGGCAGCTGAAACAGATCGAGGAATTCGCACAGATGGAGGACCGACCTCTTCCTGCGGACATCGATTACGGACAGGTGACCGGTCTTCGCCTGGAGGCGCGGGAAAAACTCAGCCGCATCCGTCCGGAGAATTTTGGCCGTGCCAGCCGGATCTCAGGAGTATCCCCAGCGGATATCTCCGTTCTGATGATCTATACGGAGCAAAACAAATGAAAATCGTACTTGGTTTTTCCGGCGGCGTGGACTCCAGTGTGAGTGCTGTGCTGCTGAAGAGGGCCGGGCATGAAGTGCACGGCCTGTATCTGGATATAGCTGGAGAAGCAGCTCGCGAGAGCGCCATCAGCACCGCGGAACAGATCAGCATCCCTCTGGAGGTGCGTAACATTTCCGAAGAACTGGAGCAGCATGTCTGCCGCCCCTTTGTAAACGCCTATCTCTCCGGGGAAACACCGAATCCCTGCATTCTCTGCAATCCTGCTGTGAAATTCAAAAATCTGCTTGATCATGCGGATCGGATCGGCGCCGAGTGTGTGGCTACCGGCCACTACGCGCGAACGGAAAACGGAATGCTCCTGAAGGGACGTCCTGCAAATGACCAGAGCTATATGCTCTGCCGGCTCACGAAAGAGCAGGTGGCGCGCACCATATTCCCTCTGGGAAGTTTCGAGAAAGCTGAGGTCCGCAAACTGGCGGAGGATATGAAACTCTCCACAGCCCATAAGCCAGACAGCATGGAGATCTGCTTCATCCCTGACAAGGATTATATCAGTTGGCTCCGTTCCCGCGCTGAAGTGCCTGGTGAAGGAGATTTCGTCTTTCACGGGGAAGTCGTCGGCCGCCATGAGGGCATCTACCGCTATACCGTCGGGCAGAGGCGTCCCGGGCTTTATCAGGAACGAAAACTCTACATCTCAAAAATCCATGCAGATACCAACCAGATCGAACTTGCCCTCTGGGAAGAACTCTTTCAGTCCGAAGTACATGCGCGGGATTTCAACTGGATCTGTACCCGTCCGGACGGAGACATCCGTGCTCAGGTACGATGCCGGCACACTAAATGGGAGATGCCTTTCTGCACCGTTACACCGGAGGACAGCGGTGTGAATATCCTCTGCGACACACCGGTCCGCGCTCCGGCAGCAGGCCAGAGCGCTGTGCTTTATGCCGGAGACCGCGTACTCGGTGGCGGCTTTATCGACTGAGGTTCAGTTGACACTCCCATGTTACACATGGTAAAATACTTTGATTGAGTTTTACTTACTATTCTTGTGAGATTTGCAAACATGAACAGACCTTCTTTCCGAAAATCCATTGCTCTTTTCCTGCCGGCAGTATTGCTTGCAGGGCTTTTTGCCGCCTGTGGAAAGTCGGAGGAAAAGGTGGAGGATCCTCTCTATCCCGCTTCAGAAAAAGTGGAGGTGATCGTTCCTTCTGCCACAGTCTTCACCCCTCCAGAGGATCATGAAATCACGCTGCGGATCACCGAGGTCATGTTCTCCAACAAGACAGTGATTCAGGACCGCGACGGTGATTTTTCCGACTGGATAGAACTGGAGAACACGGGCAGTGCGCCATGTTCTCCGAAAGGTTTCTGGCTTTCAGACAATGAACGTGATCTGAAAAAATGGGAATTCCCTGATGTGACAGTGCTGCCCGGTGAGCGACTCCTGGTGTTCTGCTCGGGCAAAAATGTGAAAGAGGGTGAACTCCATACCAGTTTCTCCCTGAATAAGGATTCGGAAAACCTCTACTTCTCATACCCTTCCGGTACGCTCTTCCAGACAGTGATCCCCGAAGAGAAGATGAATGACAATCTTTCCCTCTGCCTTGACGGAGAGGCAGCCTATACGACCTATGATGCCACCCCGGGCTTTTCCAACAGTGATGAAGGCAGGCTGGCTTTTCTGACGCAGGATGACCGCCACGGCGTGCTCGTTTTCAACGAGATCTGCCCCTTCAATGAACATTATCACTTTGCAATGGGCGGTTATTATGACTGGATCGAGCTTCAGAATCTTTCGGGTGAGACACTTGACCTGAGCAACTACTATCTTACAGACGATCCCTCTGATCCGGTAAAGTATCCTCTTCCGGCAGAGACAGTAGCCCCCGGAGATTACTACATGATCTTCTGTTCTGGGGAGCGGAATCTGAGCCGCTTCGCCTTCTGTTCTTTCATGTTTTCACTCGGTGCTGCCGGCGATGAGCTGTTTCTCTTTGATTCACAAGGCAATATGATCGACAAGGCAGGACTCTACGGAATCCCGCTGCGCGGCAGCATGGGCCGCCTTCCCGGCGAACCTGGCTATTTCCTGTTCACCAAACCAACACCCGAAAAGGACAACATCAACGGCTATCGCTTTCAAAGCTTTTCTCCGAAGGCTTCCGTACCCGAAGGGATCTACCAGGATAGGGATTCCGTAACCGTGGAGCTGACAGGCAATGGTCAGATATACTATACCACTGACGGGTCGGTGCCGACGGCTGCCAGCACACCCTATACAGGGCCTCTCACGTTCTCGGAGACCACCCCGCTGAGGGCTGTCTGCATCGAGGATGGAAAGCTGGCCAGCGAGCCGCTCACCTGCAGTTATATTCTTCATGAATACACTGCACTGCCAGTCGTAAGTCTGGTATGCAACCAGCGGGATTTCCGTTCGGTCTACGGGCTTTATTCCGACCGCAGCCGCTATGCTGACACAACCGTCTCCTATTTCGGTGAAGAC
The DNA here is from genome assembly GCA_017632775.1 of Oscillospiraceae bacterium. GTDB lineage: Bacteria > Bacillota > Clostridia > Oscillospirales > Oscillospiraceae > Limivicinus. Next base: position 17,516 of record JAGBQR010000004.1, read on the forward strand.
GGCAGTTTTTCCGCCGACTGTTCGCTGACGCTCCACGGAGCCAGCGCCCGGAGACTGCTGCAAAAGAAACATTTCAAGCTGACTTTCAAGGACCGCTATGGCGGAGATGTGGATTTCAATCTTTTCGGGGATGAGAATTTCACAGGAATGCATTCCTTCACCCTGCGCGGCGGAGGTACACAGGACATGCACATTGTGCGTGATTCGCTGACCGCTCTGGTAGCCAACGACGTGAGTCCTATCGATCCCTATACGCTAGATTCCCGCTACTGTATCCTGTATATAAACGGGCAGTACTGGGGACTGTATGCCATGCGCGAGGCTTATTCCGGCAGATACATGCAGAATCACTCCGGTATAGACAAGGATGACGCTCTGATCTGCCGGGCACCGGAACTGGGCGGTGATTCAAAGGAGTTCTTTGAGCTGGTTCACTATATCACCGGCCATGACATGGGGAAGAAGGATGCCGATGATGCTGCAGACGCAGAATACTTCGGCTATGTAAGCAAGCGGATGGACATGAAGAGTCTTGCGGTTTGGATGTGCCTGGAGTCCTATTTCAACAACAGCGACCCTACCGGCAACGTACGCTACGTCAAGGATATAGCTACTCCCGGTGCCAAGTGGCAGTTCATGTTTTTTGATCTGGACAATTCTCTGGGCAATCTGAGCGGGCACTGGAACATCATCCTCAACCCCTCCTCCCAGATCGGATCGATCTGTTTCTTCATGCTCAAGAGTCCCCGTTTTCAGACTGTACTGCTTGAAACAGCAGCGGAACTGATCGAAAACGGTCTGAGCGACGAACGCTGCCTGGAGTTGTTCCACAGTATGATCGATGAGATCTCTCCGGAAGTCAGCCGGGACATGGCACGCTGGGGCGAACATGAAAAGCAGTATGAAGTCAGCGTGGAGCATATGGAAAATGTTTTTTCCCATGGCCGTCTGAAGAGCTGGCTTGACGGACTGCAGACCGCTCTGAAGGCCAGCGACGAGCGCATGCATCTTTATTTCCCCGATTATTACTGATCATGCATTGGTGGTGAGTGCTATCCGTAAGCATAAGATTTCTACCCTGGTCCTGATCGATCTGGTATGCATCATCGTAGGGCTGAATGTTTTTGCGCTGTTTCATCATGTACTTGATTTTTCAAAAACAGCAGAGCCTGTTGCGCTTCCCTCTTCTGCTGCTGCCGAGCCGGTCCGTACAGAGGCGCCGGCACTCACTCCCGCAGTGACTGAAGAGACCGCCTTCCCCGAAGAAAGCGCTCCCGTGGACGAACCTGTCCGCGGCCGCTGGGGAAAAAAGTTTGCCGACCATTTCATTGAAGGCGATCCTGTCGTAACCGACAGCAGCTATCAGAGCGAAAACATCCATGTCGTTGTAAATCACGTCGAAGAAAACGGTCTGATCTATAATGTTGCCGATATCTATCTGCGCGATCTGGAGTATCTTCGCTCCGGACTTGGAGGAGACGGTTTCCGTGCCGCCACCGAACAGATCGGTGATATGTCGGCTCGTCTGGATGCCGTTGTTTCCATATCCGGAGACCATTACGGAGCAAGGCAGGAGGGACCGGTGGTCCGCAACGGATTGCTCTACCGCGAAACTCCCTTTGAGGATGTCTGCATACTTACCAATGAAGGTGAAATGATCACCTGTTCTGCCGATGAATTTGATATAGAATCCGTGAAGGAGACCGGAGCCTGGCAGATCTGGAGTTTCGGCCCGGCTCTGCTGGACGATGGCAGACCGAAGACCGAATTCGTCAGCAGTGTGACCAGAGCGAACCCGCGCTCTGCTATCGGCTGTGTGGAACCGGGACACTATGTGTTTGTGCAGGTAGACGGCCGGATCGATGCCTCGCGCGGAATGACAATGGAAGAACTTTCTCAGCTGTTTGCTTCTCTTGGCTGTACAGCGGCCTATAATCTTGACGGCGGTCAGTCTGCCGGCTTCACCTTTATGGGGAAGCTGTGGAGCTATCCCTACCGGCGGGCAGTCTGGGACATCATTTATATTGGGGAGACTTGAGCCATGCTGAAACGGATCCTCCCCCACGTCTGCATCGACGTGGCGGTAATATTTCTCGTTCTGTGGGTCATCGACCGGTTCAACGGCGCAATGCATATGCTCTCGCGTGACGTTTTCAAGATTCCCTTTTTCATATTTCTTTTGCTCGTGATCATTGAATCCGTACTGCTGATCATACATCAGCGGCGTGAATTGGATGATCCTCCCAGGAAGGAAAACCCTTCTCCGTCTGTCCGGCGGCGCAGCACGTCAACCGGGAATCACACCAAAGGAGCTCATACCCATGAATAAGCAGCGCATTGTGATCATTCTCCTTCTTCTGATGTGTGTGATATTTGTCTGCGGCTGCGGTGCGGAAAACAGCAAAGATCCGGTGGCTGTGCCGGATTTGACCGCTGTTCCCGCATCTTCTCCTTCGCCGACACCGCTCCCCACTCCGACCCCTACCCCGCCTGTGAACGTGCTGGGAAAAGAGTATTCCCGGGATATTACAGCAATCGATCTTACGGATCTGAAGAATGAGGACGTCCCGCAGGCAGTCCAGGAACTCAAGGCGCTTGAATCCCTGCAGCAAATCGATCTTCCGGTCGAAGGCGAGAATCTTCTGACCCTGGACAATCTTACCCTGATTCGCGAGGCCCTCCCCGCGGTGAAGCTCAACTGTGCATTTGAATTGTACAGCCTTACCGTTTCCTCAACGGATACGGAGATAACGTTTGTGAAAGAACCTATCGGCAATGAAGGTGCGGACACACTGCGCAAAGCCATCCCTCTTCTGTCTTCCTGTACCCGGCTGCTGCTGGACAACTGCGGGCTTGACAATGAAGTGCTTGCTGAACTACGCGATGAATTCCCTCAGACAAAAATCGTATGGAGCATCCTGATTTCGAACCATCCTCACTATACCGACATTGAGCGCATCCGTACCACCGCTGTAGACAATAAGATCGCTGATCTGTTCAAGTATTTCACAGATGTGAAATATATCGACATGGGTCACCGCAAAGTGATGACTAACTGGGAATTTCTCAGCTATATGCCTCATCTGCAGGTACTGGTCGTATCGATCACTGATTTTTCAGACAAAGATCTCTGGTATCTGACAAACTGTCCCGAACTGGAATTCCTGGAGATGTTCAGCTGCCGCGTGACCGATCTGACCCCGCTGGCTGAATGCACCAGCCTGCAGTACCTGAACATCGGGAATCTTCCGGGCATCACCGATATTTCACCGCTCTACGGGCTGAAAAATCTCAAACGCCTGCGCATCTGTCAGGACAATGTTCCCCAGGAGCAGAAGGATGAAATCACACAGCTCCTTCCAGACTGCGAAATGCTCTTTGCTCCAGGTCATCCGGGTTTTTCGGGCAACTGGCGCTACGATGATGACGGGAATCCTCTGGAGCGCTATGCTCTGCTTTACGAACAGTTCGACTATCAGGAATGGCCATGGGCTGACTGGCAGTGGTAAACCGAAACTACATAAATCAGGACTTCAAATATGGACAGTAAGAAAAGAAATCATACCCTGCCCGGGAAACGAGGAGGCTTCCCCGGACGCTTCCTCGGATTTATCGGGACAACACTTGCCGCGATCGTACTGATCCTTCTCGGAGTGATCTGGGTCCTGGAACGAGGTCCGTCTCCCACACTGACGGCCCGTTTCTGCCAGTCTGTACGTGAAACCAGCGCAATTCGCTGGCTTTCGAACATTTTCCTCACTGAGGAGGAACTTGCTCAGTATGTGAGCCTTAACACTGAAAATGATGAGACAGATACCATCAACACCTCCCTGATCCACATCTCCGAAACAAATGTCGCCGAAAAAGGGGAGGATTCTCTGGAACTGATCGATATCACAATGAAGACCTGCAAGGGCAAGCTCCTTATTGTGAAAGATCCCAAGCGAGTGATGCTTGGGACCTCGGAAGCCTTCGGCACACAACCCGGACTTCTGCTCACTGAAATGGTGGCAAAATACGATGGCGTGGCCGGCATCAATGCAGGCGGTTTCAATGATGAAAACGGCACCGGCAACGGCGGGCGGCCGCAGGGTCTTGTGATCAGTGATGGCCAAATCCTTGCTGGGTACGGACAGTCCCGCTATAATGTGGTAGGCCTTGACGGTAACGGTGTCCTGCACATCGGAACCATGACCGGAGATGAAGCGCTGGCACAGGGTGTGATCTGGGCCGTGAGTTTCGTTACACACGACGGGCTGGCCTCCTCGCTGATCATCAACGGTGAAGTTCAGACGCGTAACCTGGGCATTGGAGTGAATCCCCGCACAGCCCTCGGTCAGCGTGAGGATGGGGCTCTCCTTCTTCTCGTGCTGGACGGCCGCAGCGTAAACACTTTAGGTGCCACCATGGAGGATATCGTAAACATCATGCTTGACTACGGCGCCATCAACGCCGGCAACCTGGACGGAGGCTCCTCCTCCCTGATGGTGTATGACGGTGAAATCGTCAATAACTGTTCCTCGGTCACCGGACCGCGGCGGATCCCTACTGCATTTATCGTGTTAAAGGAAGGTGAAGGCAATGAGTGATGAGAAGAACTCCGTTCTTTCTGATGAGGAAAACAACCCCCTTCCTGTGGAGCCTGAACTTTCCCTTTCTGATGCTCCGGAGGAACCAGCGGCAAAAAAGCCGCGGGTCAAAAGCCGTTTTCTCCAGTTTTTACTGATATGGCTCGCCGTGCTGCTCGTGATCGGCGCCGTGACCTGCTTCATGCTGTACCGCTATGCGGCTGTGTATGAACAGACCCGTCCGGAAAAACCGATGGAACAGCTGATGGAGAGCATGAGCAAGGACGACTGGCTCGACAAAGCTGCTCCGACCGCCTCTTCCTATCTGACAGAATTTGAAGATGCGGACGCACTCTTCCGCCAGTATTACAATTCCTCCCTGCGTGAACAGGATCTCTCTTTCCGTAAGAGCCTTTCGCAATCTGACGAGACGCTCTCCACCTTTGTAGTGATGGCGCGGAATACGAGTCTGTATAACGTTGTCTTTCGGGCGCGCACAGATAAAAAGCCCGGATTCGGTATGCATTACTGGGAACTGGAAAGCATTTCTGTCTGTGATTTTACTTCTCATCTGGACAGTGTCCGTGTGGAGATCGAAGCACCGGCCGGTCAAACTGTCACTCTGAACGGGGTGCCTGTATCCGATTCATACTGTACCGGTGACGTTCCCTGTCCTGAGATGACGGAACTGGAAGGCCGTTTCGAGAATGTTCCCGTCTTCCGGCAGTATACCGTGGAAGCCATGTACGGCAATGTCACTGCAGCCGATGAAAACGGAAATGAACTGGTGCCGGAATTTGATACTGCTCTTAACCGCATTTGCTACCGGGTCTCTCCGGAACGCTATTCGCTGGTCATTGCAGCACCTGAAGACGTGACCGTCCGGATCTGTGGAGCGGATCTTCTTCCCCAGGATGTGACCTCCCGGAGTCCTGGGATCTTTGAGGGCTTCGGTGCCTATACTCTCGGCAATGAATGGAGCACATTGGAATACAGCGTTTCCGGCCTGTATACCAAACCGGCAGTGGAAGCTTTTGATCAGAATGGTGTGAAGCTGTCTCCCATCGTGACAGACAGCGGCAAATTCCTCTTTTATCATGCAAACGATCCTTCTCTCCAGGAAATGGTGACACCGTACGTGCAGGCGTATTTTGACGCATACATGGACTATTCCATGAATCCGCTCACACTTGCCCGGCTTCAAAAGCTTTGGGAGCACACGCTCTTCGGTACACGGCTCAACCGTTATTTCCGTGATTCCGCGGAAGGAATGATGTTCGCCTCGACGACGGAAGTCTCCTTCGAAGACCTGACCTTCTCGAATTTCTGTCCGGTCGGAGAAAACAGCTTTTTCTGCACTATCCAGTACAAAGCAAATTTCAATGCACAGTCCTGGTATGAGAACTATTCCTACGATCTTGCCAACGGCTATGAGATGTACTTTGTAAAGTCAGGCGCCAAGTGGGTAGCCGCGGAGATGTTCTCCTTCTCCTGAATCTTCTGCATTCTCATCGGAACTCTCTCCAGGGCGCGGAGGGAGTTCCGTTTTGCATGAACTGTCTTCGCACAGGTTTCTTCGCGTCCGACTTGATCCGGAGGTCGTTTCCATGGTCTTTTCCAGTATGACCTTTCTGCTTCTGTTTCTCCCCGGGCTCCTGCTTTTTTATTTTCCCGCAGTGAATATCCGCTGGCGAAACGGCGTTCTTATCGCCGCCTCCCTTGTTTTCTATGCCTGGGGCGAACCGGTCTACGTGCTCTTCATGGTGTTCTCCACCGCCGTCAACTATTTCTGTGCTCAGGCGATCGGTCACACAGAAAACCCGCAGAAACAGAAAGCAGCCATGATGATCGGAGTGGGCGTTTCCCTCGCCCTGCTCTTCTATTTCAAATACTTTGCCTTTCTCTGCAGGAACATCACGGGTTTGTTCGGCGGCGATCCTGTAAAGCTTCAGATCCGTCTTCCGATCGGCATTTCGTTCTATACCTTCCAGGTACTCACCTATACGATCGATGTATGGCGCAGAAAGGTTCCGGTTCAGAAGAGTTTTGCAAAGCTCCTGCTCTATGTCAGCTGCTTCCCCCAGCTGATCGCGGGGCCGATCGTTCAGTATTCGGATATAGTGGATGAGCTTGACGCCCGCACAATCACCCCCTCAGATTTCACTGAAGGGATGCGGCGTTTCATCACAGGCCTGTCGAAAAAAGTCCTTCTTGCCAACATCTGCGGAGCGGCTGTGGAAGCACTGCCGCAAGGAGATGCAGCAGGGGCGATGTCGGTTTTCGGGGCATGGTATATGACCTTTCTTTACGGACTCCAGATATTTTTCGACTTTTCCGCTTATTCGGACATGGCTATCGGTCTGGGCCGCGTGCTGGGGTTCCACTACAAAGAGAACTTCCGCTATCCTTACACTGCCCTTTCTGTCTCGGAATTCTGGAGACGCTGGCATATCTCCCTCGGGAGTTTTTTCCGTGAATACGTCTATATCCCGCTGGGCGGCAACCGAAAAGGCGCTGCAAGGACCGCGTTCAATATCCTTCTGGTGTGGACGCTTACCGGTTTCTGGCACGGAGCCGACTGGAATTTTCTGCTGTGGGGCCTCTATTTCGGATTCATTCTTCTTCTGGAACGTACCCTGCTGAAAAAAATCATGGAAAAGACTCCGAAGCCTTTGCGCTGGCTCTTTGCTGAACTGGCGGTTCTGCTAAGCTGGGTGATCTTCTATCATACCGATCTTTCCTCTCTCGGCAACACTTTCCTTGCCATGCTCGGCTTAGCACATACAGCAGAAGGATTCACAAGACTTCCTCTGATCGACCCCGTGACGCAGAACATTCTTAAGCAGTATTCTTTTTACCCGCTGATCCCGTTCCTCTTCGCCTTCCCTGTTGTGCCGTTTTTCCGCAGCAGACTGGAATCAACGCCGGGAGGTGAAAGGGTACTCTCCGTGTTACAGATCGGGTTACCGCTCCTGCTTCTGGCCCTTTCCGTAGTCTTTCTCGTCGGCCAGACCTACAATCCCTTCATCTATTTTCGTTTCTGACCGGTATGCTCCCTGTCCATACAGCAAATAAGAAAAGAGTCTCCTTTAGGAGACTCTTTTCTTATTTGCTGTCTTCCAGTTCGATCATGCGTCCGCCCAGCAGGACGGCTTCAGTCTCTTCATGCGTGACACAGATGACTGTCTTCCCTTCCGTATGCCGTTTCACATAATCGATGACGCGTATGCGCAGTTCCGGATCCAGTCCTTTGAATGGCTCATCCAGAAGAAGAAGGTCCGCATCCGCACAGATTGCACGAGCCAATGCGACTCTTCGCCGCATACCACCGCTGAATTCTCTCACCGCAAGGGATGCTTCCCCTCGAAGCTCCAGTTCCTCCAGATGCTGCAGGATCTCTTCCTTTGTCCGGTTTTTCGTTACCATGCGGATGTTGCTCAGCGCGGAAAAATCCTCGCAGAGACGGTCTTCCTGAAATACAAAGGCGATTTTGTCCGGGACGCCTTCCACTGTCCCTTCATCCGGACTCAGCAGACCTGCGATGATCCGGAGCAGCGTAGTTTTACCGATCCCGGAGCGTCCCCTGACGCAGCAGATCTCTCCCGCCGGAAAAAGCAGTGAAACATGCCGAAGTACCGGTTTCCCGTCGAAGCTCCTGGAAACATTCCGCAGAATGATATCCCTCACAGTTTCTCCACCCCGGCGAATGCCCGTTTCAAAAGGAAAAGAAACGCTTTCTCCATCAACACACTGAAAAGAATGATCATAACTGTCCAGGCGAAAAGATCCGCGCTCTGCAGATAGATCTTCGCTTCATACAGTTTTTCCCCTATGGAGCCTTTTACCACACCGATGATCTCCGCCGCGACGCCTGCTTTCCAGCACATCCCTACAGCCACACTGCTCGCAGAAAGAAGATATGGCCGAATGGAGGGCAGCATCACATACAGGAAACGGCGACGCCACGGCACCCGGAAAAGGCTGGTCATCTCCAGCAGCTGCGGATCGGCAGTGCGGATCCCCTGCAGTACATTGGAATAGAGAACAGGGAATGCAATCAGGAAGGAGATGAACACCGTAAGCTGTTTAGAGGAAAGCCAGATCAGCGCCAGTATGATGAATGATGCCACCGGGACAGATCGGAATGTGACCACATACGGCCACAGCAGGTTTTCCACGATCCGAAACCTTCCGGCAAGAACCGCCAGCAGTGTACCCAGCATGAAAGCCAGCAGAAAGCCAAATCCGATCCGCAGTGCTGAAAACAGCACAGTCGAAACGAAGTCCTTCTCTTTCCATACGGAGATGAGCCTCTCGATGACCTGAAGCGGCGAAGCCAGCAACATGTCCAGTCCGACTGCCATGGCAGCCGCCTGCCAGATACACAGTGCCAGAAATACCGCTCCAAGGCGGTAAAATGCCGGCTTTTTCATCATCCGGGCCAGTAGAAGTCCTCCTGCGGGAGCGCTCCGCCAACAGAAGCCGGATTCTGCTCATAGAGGACCTGCAGATAGCCTGAGAGGATCGTCTGCATCTCTTCACCGGGAATGCAGACGATGTTGCAATAAGGAATGGCTTTTTCCGCAATCTTTGCGTTCACGATATCATACTGTTCAACCAGAACAGCCGCTTCCGCCGTATTCGCGTTCACGAAGTCTGTAGAGGCTTTGTATTCTTCAAGGAATATGCGCAGTGCTTCCGGATTCTCCTCTGCAAAGTCCGACCGTACCACGAGGCCCGCCGTGATGAATGTGCTGCCGTTATCCAGATCCTCCCACTCCTGTGTCAGGTCAAGCGCTGTGCGCAGTCCATCGACCTTGGTACCGGCCACTGTCACGAAGGGCTGGGGCAGCATGGCCACGGCCTTGTCCATCGTGGAGATGGTGGCAACCACTTCGGTGGGTTCACTCTTCCACTCCATAGTGACATCTTTTTCAATATCCAAGCCGCTCTGCGACAGCAGATAAGTCAGGGCATATTCCGGTGTGGTGCCTTTTCCGGTGGCATAAATGGTCCTGCCGCGCAGGTCTTCCAGCGAACTGATGCTCTCTCCGCCCTTTTCCACAATATAGATCACGCCAAGAGTATTGACTGCGATCATCTTCACACCGCCCTCTGAACGGTTATACAGGATAGAGGCCAGATTAGCCGGTACTGCAAGGATATCCAGTTCTCCCTTGAGAAGTTTGGGTGTGAGTTCATCGGCGGCTGCAGCCATGGTAAATTCATATTCATTGGCCGTTTCTCCGTTTTTTGCATCCTCCAGCAGCTTGACGAGTCCGATGGATGTTGGTCCCTTAAGTCCGCCCAGGCGGATCGTGACCGGTTCCGCTGTCTCTGCAGCTTCTTCAGGTAATTCCGCCTCCGCCGACTCTTCCGGTGACGTCTCCGCAGTTGCAGAGACCGGAGTCTCCTCCGGCTCTTCAACCGTCCCAGCCGGAGCTGCCGCTGTTGTTCCGCAAGCTGCAAGCAATACAATCGCCAGCAGGACGGAGAGGATCATAACAAAGCGTTTATTCATTTTGTGCCTTCTTTCTTTTTGTTTTCCGGAGGGAGTATAGCACAATAGAAAAAGAAATTGCGTTGCATATGCAACGCAATTATGTTTATCCTTCATTTTCCCGCTTTATCAGGATACAAAACTCATTCCTGTCATAGTCGATGAGCCCTTCCCGCTTCATCCGCGACAGTTCCCTGGAAAGCGCACTGCGGTTCACCCCTATATAAACGGCCATGTCCTCCCGGTTGAACGGCACACGGAAACAGTCACTCCCTGCTTCAAAGGCAAGAGACGAAAAGTATGTCATGAGCTTTTCCCTCAGAGTAAGCTTTGAGAGGATCTGGATGCGGGTGTTCATCGCAAGCGCCCGTCTGGCAAGCATGCCTGTAAAACGGTTCCGGAGCAGGGCTGAGAATTCATCATTCCCGGATTCGAACAGTGCGTACGGCGACAGCCAGAGGATCCGCGTATCTCCCGTGGATATCATATACACAGGGATCTCCTGCACACGAAGATAACAGAGAGATTCGGCAAAGGTATCTCCCGGTCCGACATTGGCCATAAGCATCCGGTTCCCTTCCAGATCATCTTTACAGACGTTTACCCCGCCGCTCAGCACAAATCCGAACTGTTCCATCGGCTGACCGGTATGGTGCAGGAATGCCCCCCGGGGATAATCCCGGACCTGCGCCTGCATCCGGCGGAGTGCCTCTTCTGTTTCCGCGGAAGTAAGTCCGGTAAACAAAACACTCTTCTGCAGCAGATGTTCATAGGATCGGATAGCTTCCATGTCACTCTCCTTTCGTTCTGTTCATTCCCATTATACCTCAGGAAGACGTTTTATCAATAGCCCCGAAACGAGCGCCCTTGTTTTCTTCCCGGTTTTGGGGTAGAATACCCAAGTATTCTTTCATCATCAGGAGCAAGTGTATGGACAACAGACCGGTCGGCTTTTTTGATTCCGGATTCGGCGGACTCACAGCCCTTTCCGCATTCCGGGCGATCCTGCCCGAAGAGGATATCCTTTTTTTCGGTGACAGCGGAAGAGCCCCTTATGGCCCCAAGTCAGCGGAAGAGATTCGCACCTGCGCATCGAATATCCTGCATTTTTTCCTGAATTCCGGCGTGAAGGCCGTTTTTGCTGCCTGCGGGACCTGCTCCCTTCTCGCGGGCGATCTGATCGCTGACTGCGGCGTTCTCTCCTGCAATGTGGTGACCCCCTCAGTGGAGTGGCTTGCCGCCCAGGAGGACGTGCTCCCGCTTGGAATCATTGCCACGGCTGCATCCATCCGCTCCGGGGGATTCGAGAAAGCGCTGCGCAATGCCGGCGTATCCCGAGATATAATATCGGTTTCCTGCCCGGATTTCGTTACACTGATCGAAGCAGGTATTCCTGCTTCGGATCCCAGAGTAATCAAAGCTGTCGAACGCTATCTCAGCCCTATCCGTGACGCTGGAGCTTCCACATTGCTGCTCGGCTGCACGCATTACGGGATCATCGAACCCGCGATCCGTGATTTTATGGGCAATGATATCACCATTCTATCCGCTTCC